>NZ_JBHXEN010000024.1:0-116989 GCF_042724695.1 Streptomyces sp. NPDC127068
CGGGGGGGGGGGGGGGGGGGGGGGGGGGGGGCCCCCCCCCCCGGGGGGGGGGGGGGGGGGGGGGGGGCCGGGGGGGGGGGGGGGGGGGGGGGGGGGGCCCCCCCCCCCCCCCCCCCGCCGGTCAGGCGTCCTCGCCCTCTTCCGGCGGGACGACCGCCACGGGGCTCGCCGCGTGGAGCAGGACCGCCTGGGTGACCGAACCGAGCAGCCGTGCGGGCTTGAGCAGGCGACGGCGGTGCCGGCCCACGACGATCAACTCGGCGTCCTTGGAGGCGCCGACGATGTGTCCGGCCGCGTCGCCGGGCGCCGCGATGACGGCGACCCGCACGTCCGGGTGTTCCTTGCGGTAGGGGGCGACGATGTCCCGGACCAGGGCGACCGTCTCGTCCTGCGCGGCCTGCTGGTCCGACTCCGACGGAACGAAACCACCGGCGGCCGTCCACACGTACTCGGGCCAGGGGAAGGCGGACACCACGTCGACCCGGGCGCCCATCCGGTCGGCGGTGGCGAAGGCGAAGGCCAGGGTGCGGGCGTCGGGCGCCTCGGCCGAGGCGCCGACCACCACGCGCGGGCCGGGTTCGACCTCGGCGGGGTTGTGGACCTCGCGGCCCTCCTGCGGCACGATCACCACCGGGCAGGCGGCGTCACGGGCCGCGGCCATGCCGTTCGAGCCGAGCAGCAGGCTCGCGAATCCGCCCCGGCCCCGCGAGCCGAGCACGATCAGCTGGGCCGACTCGCCGAGGCCCGGGATCACCGAACCGGGCGCGCCCTCGTAGTCGACGTACTCGATCTCGGGCAGTGCCGCCCGGTCGGCCAGTCGGTTCCGCACCTGGGTGAGGACGGGGTCGACCGTGGGCTCCGGCGCCCCGGAGACCAGGACTTCGGGCTGGTTCGACGGCGCGTACTGGCGTACGTGCACGATGCGCAGACCGGTGTCGCGCCGCTCCGCCTCCGCCAACGCCCAGTCCAGGGCGCGCAGGCTGCTGTCCGATCCGTCCACTGCGGCGATGACGGGCAGGGTGCTCATGGAATCCTCGTCTCCGGCGACTGCGTCGGCACGCGGTCGCGCGGTCCGCGCCGCACGACCTTCGTGACCTGTTTCTGCTGCCACCCTGTCGCACCGGGGTACCCCGAGACAGGGTCGAAGGTCACGTGTCCCGAAGAATCACCGGAACCGTCCCCGCAGCTCGATCCGGTCGGGCGCGCCGGTCGGACCGTCCCGGGTCCGGCAGAGGAGGTGACGGGTCCTCAGCGGGGCGGCGGCGGGGCGGGCACCGACGGGACGCCGGCTCAGGTGAGGTCGAACTCGCCTTCCCGGGCGTTCAGCACGAAGGCGCCCCATTCGGCCGGGGTGAAGATCAGTGACGGGCTCTCGGGGCGGCGACTGTTACGCATCGCGATGAACCCCTCCACGAAGGCGATCTGCACATCGCCCCGGCCGCGGCTGCTCGACCTCCAGTCGGCGTTGCTCAGATCCAGTTCCGGTTTCTCCCAGCCCGCGAGTGGATGCTGCTGGGTGGTGCTCTCGGCCACGTCCGTGCTCCTCCCGGTGCGTCAGTGCCGCGGCCAGCCTAGCGAGGGCCCCGGGGCCCGGAACAGGCCACGGAACGCACTGTTGTCCGTGGGTGGGGCAGCCGGGCGACGACCCCCGGTCAGGGCAGTCGCCGGAGGACTTCGCCGAGGGTAGCGATCCCTTCGCCGATGTCGGTGGGGGTGCTCGCGGCATAGCCGAGGACCAGTCCCGGGCGGTGGGCGCGTTGGCGGTGCCAGGACAGGGGGTGCACCTTGACCTGACGGGCGAGGGCCGCGGCGGCCAGCTCGGTGTCGGCGAAGTCGGCGTCGAAGGTGACGGTCAGGTGCAGGCCGGCCGCGGCGCCCCGGACGGTCGCGCTCGGCAGATGACTGCCGATGGCCGCGATCATGGCGTCCCGGCGTCGGCGGTGGTGCCCGCGCAGCTGGCGCAGTTGGCGTTCCATGGCCCCCGATTCCATGAAGTCGGCCAGGACGAGTTGCGGGAGGGCGGCGTTGCCGAGGTCGGCGAACCGTTTGGCGTCCACGAGGGCGTCGCGGTACTTCGGCGGGGCGATGACCCATCCGATGCGCAGGGCGGGGGCGAGGAGTTTGGACACGCTGCCGGCGTAGCAGACGTTCTCGGTGAGTACGGACCGCAGTGCGGGGACCGGGGTCCGGTCGTAGCGGTGCTCCGCGTCGTAGTCGTCCTCGATGACCAGTCCGTCGGCTTCGCGGGCCCAGCGCATCAGCTCGGCGCGTCGGCCGCCGCGCAGGACCACCCCGGTGGGGAACTGGTGTGCGGGGGTCAGCAGCACGGCCGCCTCGCCCGTGGCGCGGAGTTCGTCGACGCGCACGCCCTCCGAGTCGACGGCGACGGGCGGGGTCGCCAACCCGCAGGCGTGCAGGTGTTGCCGGGCGCCCAGCGAGCCGGGGTCCTCCACGGCCACCGCGCGCAGGCCGTCGTCGTGCAGGACCCGCCCGAGCAGGGTGAGCGTCTGGGCGGTGCCGGCGACGATGAGGACGTCGGCGGGGTCCATCCGGATGCCGCGGTTGCGGGCGATCCAGTGGGCGACGGCCAGCCGCAGTGCGGGCGTGCCGCGCGGGTCCCCGTACCCGAGGTCGGACGCCGCGAGCCGGCCGAACACGCGGCGTTCGGCACGCAGCCACGCGGCCCGCGGGAACGCGGCGAGGTCGGGGACCCCCGGGGAGAGGTCGATCCGGGCGCCGGCCGAGCGCACCGTGTCGAAGACGTCCGCACCGGGCGCGGCGGCGAACACCGCACGCGGTGACGGCGCCCCGGCGGGTGCGGGCGGCCCGGCCTCCGTGGGGGTCGCCGCGGGGGCGGCGACCACGACGGTTCCGCCTCGCCCGCGGCCGGCGAGGTGTCCGTCCTCGACCAGGCGTTGGTACGCCTCGGTGACCACGCCGCGCGATACCCCCAGTTCGCCGGCGAGGACCCGGGTGGCCGGCAGTCGGCTGCCCACCGGGAGGCGGCCGTCCGCCAGCGCGAGTCTGATCCGACGGGCCAGCCAGTCGGCCTTCCCGCCCCGGGGCGCCTCCTCGATCACCAGGTGGAGGAAGTCGGAGCCGGCCCTTTTGGACCGAAGGAGAGCGCCCTCATTGGATCTGTCCATCGGGCCATAGTGGCAGCAGGGTGGGCACATGGACACAGCGACGACACCTCCGGTCCCGGTGACCGACTACGTGCACGGGTACTCGCAGCGCGAGAGCCGCCGGCTGGGCGACCAGGCGGACACCCTGGCCCAACTGCTGCACACCGGCACGGCGTACCCCGCGGGCAGCCGGGTGCTGGAGGTCGGCTGCGGGGTGGGCGCCCAGACGGTCCATCTGCTCCGTTCCAGCCCCGGGGCCCGGATCGTCGCGGTCGACCGGTCCGCGCAGACGCTCGCCCGGGCCCGCGCCCACCTCGCGGCCGTCGCCCCCGGGGCGCAGGTGGAGTGGCACCAGGCCGACGTGTGCGACCTGCCCTTCGCCGACGCGGAGTTCGACCACGTCTTCGTGTGCTTCGTGCTGGAGCACCTGCCCGACCCCCAGGGGGCGTTGACCGCGCTGCGGCGCGTGCTGCGGCCCGGGGGCACCCTGACCGTGATCGAGGGGGACCACGGATCGGTGTTCTTCCACCCCGACAGCGCGTACGCCCGGGCGGTGATCGACCTCCAGGTCCGTTTCCAGGCGGCAGCGGGGGGCAACGCCCTGCTCGGTCGGCAGCTCCAGCCGTTGCTGGCCGGGGCCGGGTTCGAGGACGTGGTGGCCCGCCCGCACACCGTCTACACGGACCCGACCCGGCCCGCGTGGGTGGACGGCTTCACCCGCAACACCTTCATCGCCATGGTCGAGTCCGTCCGGCACCAGGCGCTGGCCGCCACTCTCATCACCAGGACCGCATGGGACCGGGGGATCGCCGATCTGCACCGGGCCGCCGACGCCGGGACGTTCCACTACACGTTCTTCAAGGCCCTGGCCGTGAACCCCGTTTCCCCGACGGAGTCCCCGTGGCCGGCGTGAAGCCCGCCGCACCGGACCGGGAAGGGGCACTGCCGTGATCGGACTCGGCGCGCTCGTCCTGTGGACCGCCCTGATCGTCTGGGCGTTGGAGCGCAACCATCGGCGCCGAGCACGGAGGGGCCCCGCGCAGGCCGGCGGGGCCGACGGACGGGACCGGGACGCGGCACGGGCCCGGTCCGAACTCCGCGCCGTCGCCGGCCGCACGGACTGACGGCCCCGTCGCCCCGGCCGGCCCCGTCGTCCGTGTGCCGTACCCCGCGGCGTGCCGGGACCGTGCGGCACGGTCCCCGGACGGGGCACGTGCGAAGGTCGAGCACCGTCCGCGGGCACGGTCCGTCGTCCGGGCCGCGCGCCTCGGGGCGGGGTTGACACGTCCGGGACGCGGCAACAGTCTCGGCCCGTGTGCCGAGTTCCCGGACGACCCCCAGGAGGAACGACATGACCGCTGCCCCGGCGGACCGCGCCACGGGTTCACCGACGGGAGGGGGCGCCGTGACCAGACGCGGCCTCGGGGCGGGCGCCCTGGCCCTGGGCGGGGCACTGGTGTGGGCGCCGCTCGCCGCGGGGACGGTCCGGGCCGCTCCGGCGCCGGGCGGCTCGCGGAACGCACCGACCCTGCGCCGGGGCAGCGCGCGTCGGGCCGGTCTGCTCGCCGGACACCTCGACCGGCTCGTCACCGACGCGGAACGGTTCCTGCGCCCCTCCCCCGCGCACCCCTGGTACGCGGGGGCCGTGCTGCTGGCCGGGCGCGGGGACACCGTCGCCCTGCACCGGCCGATCGGGATGGCGGTGCGCTACGCGGCGTACGACGAGACCACCGACACGGGGGTGGAGTTCCCGCCCGAGCAACAGGTCCCGATGGCGGCGGACACCGTGTTCGACCTGGCGTCCGTCTCCAAGCTGTTCACCTCGCTGCTCGCCGTCCAACAGGTGGAGCGGGGTGCGCTGGCGCTGGAGGCGACCGTCGCCTCGTACCTGCCGGAGTTCGCGGCGGCCGGGAAACAGGACATCACCGTCCGTCAACTCCTCACCCACACCTCGGGGTTGCGCTCCTGGGTGCCGTTCTACGCCGAGCCCACGCCGCAGGCCCGGCTGGCCCGGCTGTGGCGGGAGGCACCGCAGTACCCGCCGGGCTCCCGGTACCTGTACTCGGACCTCAACCTGATCGCCCTGCAACTCGTCCTGGAACGCCTGACCGGGCGCGCCCTGGACGTGCTGCTGGACGAGGAGGTGACCGGCCCGCTGGGGTTGCGCGACACCCGCTTCAACCCGCCGCCCTCCTGGAAGCCGCGCATCGCCGCCACCGAGGACGCGCGGGCGCCCTGGTCGGGGGTGGAACGCGGGCTGGTCTGGGGCGAGGTGCACGACGAGAACGCCCATGCGTTCGGCGGGGTCGCGGGACACGCGGGGGTGTTCTCGTCCGCGTGGGACCTCGCGGTGCTGGGGCGCACCCTGTTGAACGGCGGCGCGTACGGACGGACCCGCATCCTGCGGGCGGCCTCCGTGGAGCTGATGTTCACCGACTTCAACACCGCCTTCCCGGGTGACGAACACGGTCTGGGCTTCGACCTCTACCAGCACTGGTACATGGGCGCGATGGCCACCCCGCGCACGGCGGGTCACACCGGATTCACCGGGACGTGCCTCGTCCTCGACCCGAGCACCGACTCGTTCCTCGTCCTCCTGGGCAACTCCGTCCATCCCGTGCGCAGTTGGCGGTCCGGGTCGGCGCCCCGGGTCGCCGCCGCCAACCACCTCGCCCGTGCGGTGCCGGTGCGACCGCCGCACGGGGGCACCGCCTGGTTCGGCGGCATGGCGAGCGCGGGCACGGCGACGCTCACGCTGCCCGCGCTGAGGCTCACCGGCGAGGGGGCGCGGCTGCGGTGCGCCCTGTGGTGGGACACCGAGCCCCGGACGGACGTACTGCGGTTGGAGGCGTCCGACGACGACGGGGGGACGTGGCGGCCGGTGCCCTTCCACACCGAGCAGGAGGGCGGACCGGTCCACGGTGCCGACGGGACGGTCAGTGGGTGGTCCGGGCGCCTCTGGCACGCCGTGACCGCGGACCTGACCGCCTGGCGGGGCGCTCCGGTGCGCCTGCGCTGGCGCTACGACACCGACCGCGCGTACGTGGGGCGCGGGGTGTACGTGACGGGTCTGCGGGTGGACGACGGGCGGCGCGTCTTCGACGAGCGCCGGGCCCGGGACGCGGCGGCCGTCACCGCCGCGGGCTGGACGCGGTCCGCGGACTGAGGGGTCCCGCCGTACCGCGGCACCGCCGGATCAGCCGCCGGTGGTGCCGTGGCGCAGTGCGGCGACCCGTCGGTAGAGCTCCACGGCTTCGGCGCCCCGGCCGAGTTGCTCCAGGCAGTGCGCCTCGTCGTTGCGGCTGGCGAGGGCGTCCGGGTGATCGGCGCCGAGGACCTGTTCCCGGGCCGCGGCCACCGCCCGGTACTCGGCGAGGGCGTCGCCCCAACGCCCCAGCCAGCCCAGGCCCACGGCCACCTCGCGCCGGCTGACCAGGGTGTCCGGATGGTGGCCCCCGAGCACGCGGTCCCGGATCGCGGACACGTCACGGGCCTCGGCGAGGGCCTGGTCCCAGCGACCGAGGCGGCCCAGGTTGACTCCGAGGCCGTGGCGGGCGCGCAGGGTCTCCGGGTGCGCGGCGCCATGGATGCGGGTGCGGTCCGCGACGAGTTCCCGGTACAGCTCCAGCGCCGGTTCGCCGTGGCCGAGCCGACCGAGGCTGATGCCCACCTCGTAGCGGGCGGCGAGGGTGTCCGGGTGATCGGCGCCCAGCGCGGCGGCGCGGGCCCGGGCCACCGCGCGGTAGGTGTCCAACGCCTCGTTCCAGCGGCCGAGTTGACCGAGCGCGTAGGCGACCTCGTAGCGGGTGACGAGGGTGTCCGGGTGGTCGGCGCCGAGGACCCGGGTACGGGCGGCGGCGACCTCGCAGGCCAACCGGTACGCGTCCTCCAACCGCCCGAGCCGGCTGAGGTTGAAGGCGAGGTTGTGCCGACAGCGCAGGGTGTCGGGGTGATCGGCGCCCATCGCGCGTTCCCGGACGGCGAGTACGGCGGTGTACATCTGGTGGGCCTCGAAGTGCCGACCCAGTTGCCCGAGGACGTAGGCCGTCTCCTGTCGGGCGGCGAGGGTGTCGGGGTGGTCCGGGCCGAGGACCCGCTCCCGTCCGTCGGTGACCCGGTCGTACTCGCGCAGGGCGTCGCTGGCGCGACCGGTGCGGCTGAGGGTGAACGCCACCTCGTAGCGGCTGGCGAGGGTGTCCGGGTGGTCAGGGCCGAGGGCGTGTTCGCGCTCGGCGGCGACGGCGCGGTGCACCTCACCGGCCTCGGACCAACGGCCGAGTCGGCCGAGGCTCAGTCCCGCGTTGTGCCGGGACACCAGGACGGCCACGGTCTCCGGGGCGGGCGCGGGCCGTTCGTGCACCGCCACGGCCCGGATGCGGCTGGTGGGCAGCCGGGGGATCCATTCGTCGGTCAGCCCGGCGGCCGGGGTGGGCGGGTGCGGCCGGGGGGCGGCGCCGGCGGCCTTGCGTCCGGTGGTCATGCCCGTGGTCCAGGAGGGCAGCCGGGGCGGGCGCGGGGTGCGGTGGCCGCCCTCTCCGTCGCGCGCCGGGACGCCGGAGAGGGGCAACGGGAGGCCGGGGTGCCGTCCGGCGGTGAGTCTGCGGGCGAGTTCGCGGGCGTCCCGGGGCCGCTCGTGGGGTTCCTTGGCCAGGAGGTCGAGGACGATCGTCTCGAAGTAGGGGGGCAGCTCCGCGCGGTGGTGCCGCGGCGGCTCGGGCGCGGTGTCGCGGTGTCCGATGAGCACGGCCCAGGCGTCGTCGAGGTCGAACGGCGGGGCGCCGGTGGCGATCTCGTAGAGGACGCAGCCGAAGGAGTACAGGTCACTGCGCTGGTCGACCTCGGAGCCGCCGATCTGCTCCGGTGACATGTAGTGGGGCGTGCCCATGGCGATGCCGGTGCCGGTGAGTCGGGAGGTGAATCCCGCGTCGCCGAACCTGGCGATGCCGAAGTCGCAGATCTTCACGGTGCCGTCGGCCGTCCGCATGATGTTCGCGGGCTTCAGGTCCCGGTGCACGATGCCCTGTTCGTGCGTGTACGCGAGCGCCGAGGCCACCTGCTCGGCGATGTCGACGACCTCGGCGACGGGCAGCGGGAGCCGGGTGTTGTCCTCCAGGAGCTGGCTGAGGTTGCGGCCCTCCAGCAGTTCCATGACGAGGAACAGCGAACCGTCGGACTCGCCGAAGTCGTGGACGACGGTGACGCCCCGGTGCTGGAGCCCCGCCGCGACCCGGGCCTCGCGCCGGAACCGTTCCCTGAGCACCCGGGCGTGCGACTGGTCATGGTGCGGGCTGAGCGGTTTCAGGCACTTCACCGCCACCCCGCGGCCCAGGGACTCGTCCTTGGCCCGCCACACCTCGCCCATGCCGCCCCGTCCGATCACCTCGATCAGTCGGTAGCGGCCCTGGATCAACCTGGTGTCGGTCATCTCCCGTCGTTGCCCCCGTCGTCACCCGTCAGCGCCCATCGGCCCCGTCCAGTATGGCCACCCCGGTGACGAGAGGGTACGGGGCGGGCCGGCTACCTGGACGGTTCCTGCCTGCGGGGGGGGCGTGGCGCACCGGAACGGACGCGGGGCGCGGGGGTGGTGACGGCGCATGCGGTGGGGGCGGGCGAGGGCGGGGCGGGCGGTTGCGGTACCCGTGTCGCGCGCGTTCCGCTCCGGGTGCGGCCGGGGCTCCACGGCGAGGCGTCACGGCGTCGAACGTCAGGCCCTCCGCCGCTCCCCTTGCCCGGTCGCGCCACCCTCTTCTCTCTACGCAGTACAATGTACGACGTAGAGAGATCGTTCCCGACCTTAGGGCAGGCCATGAACATCACTTCCACCGCCGTCTCCCTGACCGTTGACGACGTTTCCGCCTCCGCCGCGTTCCTGGTCGAGCACTTCGGCTTCCAGGAAGCCGCGACCGCCGACGGCTTCGCCTCGCTGGTCCGCGAGGACGCGGCCCACGTGATCTTCCTTCAGCGCGGCACCGAGGTCCTGCCCGAAGGCGTACGGGAGCAGCGTGCCGCGGGCGTGATCCTCGCCTTCACGGTGACCGATCTGGATGCCGAGTTCGAGCGGTTGCGGAGCGAGGGCGCCCCCATCACCATGGCGCTGCGCGAAGAGCCGTGGGGCGAGCGCCTCTTCCAGGTCACCGACCCGAACGGGGTCGTCCTCCAGCTGGTCGCCTGGGTCGTCCCCGAGCATCAGTGAGGCCACGGGTCGGCTCCGGTGTCCCCGAGATCCCGGGGGTCCGGTCCGGGTCCGGGTCCGCCGGGGCGACCCCTGCGTTCGGTGCTGGCATCCACCCCGCGCACCCGCCCGGGGCGGATGCCGGGCGGGTGGCGGGACGGTGTCCGCACGGACCCGGGGCGGCCGGCACCCGGTTCAGAGGGCCGCGGGGACGGCGGCGACGAGCCCGCCGTCGATGATCAGGTCCTGCCCGTTGATGTACGAGGACTGGTCCGACACGAGGAAGGCGACCGCATCGGCGACGTCGTCGGCGGTGCCGACGCGGCCCGCGACGATCTGGGCGACCACGGCGGCCTCCGTCTCCTCGGCGACCTCCTTGCGGTACATGGGGGTGTCTATGTAGCCGGGGCTGACCGTGTTCACCCGGATGCCGCGGGGGCCCAACTCGGCCGCGAACGTCCGGGCCAGACTCTGGACGGCCGCCTTGGTGGCCGAGTACAGCGAGCCGTTCGGCAGGCCCCGGTGTGCGGTCCAGGAGGAGTTGATCACGATGGCCGCCCCGTCGGCGAGGACCGGCAGGAGCCGCTGGACGGTGAAGAACACCCCCTTGAAGTTGATGTCGACGACCCGGTCGAACTCGGCCTCGGTCACCTCGGCTGCGGACTCGAAGGAGGCGACGCCGGCATTCGCGAAGAGCGCGTCGATCCGTCCGTAGCGCTCCCGTACCCGAGTCGCGAGGGCCTGTGCGTCGGCGGTGTTGGACACGTCGCCGCGCACGGCCAGGACCCGGTCACCGGCGTCCAGTTCCTTGACGGCGGCGTCGAGCCGGCCCTGGTCACGGCCGGTGATCACGACCTGGGCGCCTTCTGCCAGCAGCCGGCGGGCAGCGGCGAATCCCATCCCGGAGGCGCCTCCGGTGACGAGTGCGGTCTTGTTCTCGAAACGAGCGGTGGTGTTGGTCATGGCTCCACTCTGCGGCCCGGGCGGGACGGCTGACAGTGCCGGCTCAACCTGGTACCCGCACCACCACCCTCCGCCCCGCGCGGGTCGCTCAGACCGCCGTGGCGGGCCGGGCCGCGATCAGTGCCTCCAGCCGGGCCGCCGTGCCGCTGCCGGGGCGCGGGTTCTGCAACTCCATGCGGTGGTCGGGCCACTCGGCCAGGGACAGGACCGTGGTGTCGAAGACCAACTCCCCCGCCTCGGGGTGCCGCACGGCCTTCACCGCCTGGGTCACCTCGGCGACGTCGTGCTGGGCCCACAGCCGCGCGAACTCGGGGCTCATCGCATGGAGCTCGTCGACGATCCGGCCGAACACGGGGTCCGCGGGGTGGCGGGCCGCATCGGCGCGGAACGCGGCGACCACGCTCGGGGCGATCTGTTCCCACTGGAGGTGCATGGACCGGTAGCGGTCGTTGGTGAAGAAGGTGAAGAGGCAGTTGTGGTCCGAGTCCTCGTAACCGAACACCAGCCGCGCCGCGCCGTTGACCGCGACGAGGTTCCAGTGCTGGTCCCGCAGGATCGCCGGACGGGGCTCCCACGCGTCGATCAGCCGCCGCAATTCGGGGGTGACCTCGGCGCGGGCCGGGGTCGTCCGCGGCGGATTGAGACCGGCGAGCAGGTACAGGTGCGCCCGCTCCGGCCCGTCGAGGCGTAGCGCCCGGCCGATGGCGTCCAGGATCTCGCCGGACACGTTGATGTCGCGTCCCTGTTCGAGCCAGGTGTACCAGGACACGCCCACCCCGGCCAGCACCGCGACCTCTTCCCGGCGTAGGCCCGGCGTGCGGCGCCGGGCCGCCGTCGGGAGTCCCACGTCCGCGGGGGTGAGTCGGGCTCGCCGGGTGCGCAGGAAGTCCCGCAGTTGCGCGCGGCGGCCGTGCGGGGACCGGATGTCGCTGACCATGCCCCCACGGTAGCAACGGTGGTGGGGCCGGGCGCAGGGGTCGTCGCCGGGCCGGGTACGGCGGGCGCGCCGGCCGGAGGGTGCCGCGCACCGGGGCCGACCGCCGGACGGCGGGGGGTGCGCCGGACGGCGGGGGCGGGGTGCGGGGTCAGGGTTGTGGGTGTCGTGCCGTCAGGCCGTCGAGCACGAGGGCGAGTTTGCGTCGGAGGTGGCGGTGCGGGTCGGCGGCGATCCGGGCGACCGCGGCGGACACCTCGGGCGAGTAGCGGGACAGCGAGGCGACCAGTTCGGGGGAGAGCCGCTCCGGATCGCCGGGGTCGTGGATACGGGCGATCTGGGTCGCCCCGTCGTGGATCAGGTCGGCCACCGCGTCGACGGCGAGCACCGCCTCGTCGGGGTCGAAGCCCAGGGTCACCAGGTCCCGCACCGACCGGTCGAAGCGGCGGGCGGCGATCCCGGCGAGGAGGCCCGCGTGGTGCTTCTGGAGCAGTCCGGCGTACCGCACCAGCAGATCGAGGCGGGTTTCGGCCTCCGCCTCCAAGTAGCCGCGCCAGCCCAGTGCGGGGTCGGGCAGCGGCGCCGACCGGAAGACGGCTTCCAGGGCCGCGCCGACCAGGTCGTCCAGGCTCTCGACGTAGCGGTAGAGACTCGCGGGCGCGACCCCGAGGGCGGACGCGACCGTCTGGACGGAGATCTGCTCGATCCCCAGGTCGACGGCGGCCTCGACGATCTTCTGCCGGGTGAGCCGCGGCTTGGGGCCCGGCCGCCGGCCGGGACGCGGGGAGGTCTGGGACGGCATCCCGCGAGGGTATCCCCCGTCGCCGGCCGTGCGGAGCGTGCCCGCGCCCCGGAGCGCCTGCGGTGTGCCGCACACAATTGCGAATCACGTTCGCCATTAAGTAAGGTGCACCTAACTTACCGGAGGGGGCTTCGTGCTGCACGGGCTGAGCGATGCACTGCGCAGGGCGCGGGCGGTGCGCAGCGGCGAGGGGGCCGCCGCCTTCGCCGAGCTGACCGCGCCGGTGGCCGGACGGCTGCGCGCCGCGCTGGTCCTCCAGTGCGCGGCGACCGTCCTCGGGCTCGTCCCGTTCCTGGGCATCTGGGCGATCGGCGACGCGGCCCTCGACGACCGGGCCACCGCCGCCCGGGTCTGGACCTGGGTGGCGGTCGTCGTGGCGGGCGCGGTGTTCGCGTGCGCCGCGCGGCTCGCCGCGTACGGACTCAGCCACCGGGCCGACCTCCAGGTCGCGGACACCGTACGGCGGCGGATCGCGGACCACCTGTCACGGGTCCCGCTCGGCTGGTTCACCTCGGGCGCCGCGGGCCGCAGTCTCGACGCGCTCCACAACGACGTGGGCGACCTGCACCCCGCCGTCGCGCACGGGAAGCTGGACGTCGCCGCGTCGATCATCGCGCCGGTGGCGGCCTTCGGCTGGTTGCTGGCCGCCGACTGGCGCCTCGCGCTGGTGGTGGCGGTACCGGTCGCCACCTCGTTCGGACTGTACGTACGGGCGTTGTCGGGTGCCGAGGAACGGATGCGGCTGGTGCCGCTCGGGCTGCTCGCGGTCACCTCGACGGTCGGTGCGCTCGTCCGCGACCTGCCCACCCTGCGGGTGCTGGGCGGACCGGGCACCCGGCCCGAGGCGGCGGCGCACCGGGCTGCCGACCAGTTGCGGGACGGACTGCGGATCGCCGTCGCCGAACAGGAGTCGCGCGGCAGCCGCGCGGGCGCCCTGATCTCCCCGGTCGTGACGCTCACCCTGGTGCTCGGCACCGGGACCTGGTTCGTCGCCGCGGGCTGGTCGCGCCCCGTGGACCTGCTGCCGTTCCTGCTGCTGGCGGTCACCGTTTCGGGGGTGCAACGCATCGCCGAGACGGGCACCTCGCTGCGCGTCGGCTACGCCGCGGCCGGACGTCTGCGCGCGGTCCTCGACCTCCCCACGCTGCCCCGCACCGACGCGCCGCGCGAACCGGAGGGGCACCGGGTGGAGTTGGCCGACGTGGGCTACGGGCACGAGCCGGGCTCACCGGTCCTGCACGGCATCGACCTGGTCCTGGAACCGGGGACGGTCACCGCGCTGGTCGGCCCGTCCGGAGCGGGCAAGTCCACCCTGGCCGCACTCATCGCCCGCTTCCACGACCCGGACACCGGCCAGGTCCGGCTCGGCGGGGTCGACCTGCGCGAGATGGCGCCCGAGACGCTGTACCGAAGGATCGGGTTCGTCCTTCAGGACTCGGTGCTGCTGCGGACGTCCCTGCGCGACAACATCCGGCTCGCCGTCCCGGACGCCCCGCACGACAGGGTCGTGGCGGCGGCCCGCGCGGCCGGGGTGCATGAGCGCATCCAGGCCCTGCCGAAGGGCTACGACGCGATCGCCGGCGAGGACGCGCTGTTGTCCGGCGGCGAGCGCCAGCGGGTGGCGATCGCCCGGGCCCTGCTCGCCGACCCTCCGGTGCTGGTGTTGGACGAACCCACCGCCCAGGTGGACCCGGAGGCGGAGGCCCACATCCAGCGCGCGCTGTCCCGCTTGGCGGCGGGCCGCACCGTCCTCGTCGTCGCCCACCGACTGGCCACCGTCACCCGCGCGGACCACGTCGTCGTCCTCGACCGGGGGCGGATCGTCGAGCGGGGACGGCACCCGGACCTCCTCGCCCGGGACGGGGTGTACCGGCAACTGTGGCGGGCCCTGGAGGGCGAAGCCCCCCTCGATGACACACCCGACACGCCCGCCGCAGCCGGGACGGCCCGGGCGGGGGCGGACCCCGGCCCGCGGACCGCCGTCGTGACGTCCCCCGTACCCGTGCACGGAGAGGTTCCCCGGTGATCCGCGCCCTGTTCGCCGTCCTGGACGAGGACACGGTCCGCGCCAACCGCCGTCAACTGCTGCGGGTCACCGCGTTGGCGGTGCTGGAAGGAGTGTCCTACGGACTCGCGCTGCCGGTGCTCGCGGCGCTGTTGCGCGATGACCTCTCCACGGCGGGGTACTGGCTGGCCGCTCTGGTCGCGGCCACGCTCGCCACCATGTTCACCCGCCGACGACAGGTCGTGCAGGGCGCCGCCACGGCGATCGGCACGATCCACGCGCTCCAGCGACGGATCGCCTCCCACACCGCGTCACTGCCGCTGGCCTGGTTCACGCCCGACCGGGCCGCATCGCTGCCCCGGATCGCCGCGCAGGGCGCGGTGGCGACCGGGCGGGGGGTGCCGTACCAGTTCATCTCCCTGGTCGGCGGGGTGCTCACCCCCGCGGTGGTGTTGGGCGCCGCCGCCCTGGTGGACTGGCGGCCCGCACTGGTCATGCTGCTCAGCGCTCCCCTGCTGTACTGGGTGCACCACCGGACGACCTCCGTGGTGGACGAGGTGGAGGCGCGCACCCACGCGGCCGACGCCGAAGCGTCCGCGCGGGTGGTGGAGTTCGCCGAGGCGCAGGCCACGCTGCGCGCTTCGGGTACCGAACGACTGGGTCGGGCGCTGCTCACCGACGCCCTGGACGCGGCGGGCGCGGCACGGCGGGCCGATGTGCGCCGGGAGATCACCGCGCGGGTCGGCTTCGGGGTGGCGGTGCAACTCGCGGTCGGCGCGGTGGTCGCCGCGGTGGCGTGGGTGCTGCTGCGCGAGCCGTCGCAGGTCGCCCTACTGGTCGCGCTGTTGGTGCTGGCGGTGCGGTTCGCGGAGCCGATCGCCACGCTCGGGGACGTGGCTCGGGACATGCGGGCCGGACGCGGACACCTGACGCGGATCGAGGACCTGTACCGCGTCGCGCCGCTCCCCCTGCCGTCCGTGCCGTCGCCGCTGCCGGACGGGCCGCTCGACGTGGAGTTCCGTGCGGTGGGCTTCGGCCCCGCGGGGACCCCGGTGCTCGACGGCTTCGACCTGAGGGTGCCGGCGGGAACGACGACCGCCCTGGTCGGCCCCTCGGGCGCGGGCAAGACGACGGTGCTGCGGCTGGCGGCCCGGTTCGCCGATCCGGACGCGGGTCAGGTCCTCATCGGGGGTGTCGACGTGAGGGAGTTGGCTCCCGACACCCTGTACGGGGCGCTGTCCGTGGTGCTTCAGGACGTGGTCCTCACCGAGGGCACCGTCCGTGAGAACGTGCTGGCCGGGCGGCCGGACGTCAGTCCCGCGGAGTTGGCGCGGGCCGCGGGCTCGGCCGGGGTCGACGCGATGGTGGCCCGGCTGCCCCGCGGTTGGGACACCCCGGTCGGTGACCGGGGCGGGGCCCTGTCGGGCGGGGAGCGGCAGCGGGTCGCGCTGGCCCGGGCCGCGCTGCGGGAGGGCAGGGTGGTGCTGTTGGACGAGGCGACGGCCGCCCTGGATCCGGTGAGCGAGCGGATCGTGGCGCGCTGGATCGCCTCCCTCACCGGGCGGGCCACCCTGTTGGTGGTCGCCCACGAGCTGCACACCACCGCGAACGCCGATCAGATCGTGGTCCTCGGCGACGACCCGATCGGCGGGGTCGTCGAACGCGGCACCCATGAGGAACTGCTGGCGCTCGACGGTCGGTACGCCCGGATGTGGCGGACGCGCACGGAAGCGGAGGGGTGGCGGTTGGACTCCGTTCCGTCGGACGGCGCCGCGCCCTGACCGGTGCCGTCGACACGGCGGCGCCCGCCCTCCTCCTGCCTCCCCTCTTCCCCCTCCATCAACTCCACACGCACACGCACGAATTGAGGTCCACCATGCTCAGACGTCTCCGTAGGGTCCGCGCCGTTGCGCTCGCCGCCGTGGCCGCGGTCGTCATCACCGGCTGCGGTGAGGGCGACGGGTCCGGCCGCGCCGACGCGACCGGCGCCCCGGCGTCCGACGGGGGGTTCCCGGTGACGGTGACGCACGCCCAGGGCAAGGCGACCGTCCCCAGCAAGCCCCAGCGGGTGATCGCGCTCGGTTTCGCGGACGCCCAGATAGCCGCGGCACTGGACGCCCCCGTGGTCGGCGTCGCCCGCAACACCGCCGCTCCGGACGGGAACTGGCCGGGCGTGTCCCCCGCCTACCCGAAGGACGTCATCACGCTGGATTCGCTGAACCCGAATCTGGAGAAGATCGCCGCGCTCGATCCCGACCTCATCCTGATGACCACCGCGCAGCCGGCCTTCGGCACCGCGTACGCGAAGCTGTCCGCGATCGCTCCCGTGGTCTCGTACAAGAAGCAGCTGCTGCACGACTCGGGCGACGACCTGACCAGGCTCATCGGCGCGGCGCTCGGCGAGAAGGAGAAGGCGGAGAAGCTGATCGACTCGTCACGGGAGGCTCTGACCACGTTCGCCCGGAAGCACCCGGGGCTCAAGGGGAAGCGGTACGCCTTCGGCCAGCAGTACAGCGGCACGGTCTACGCGGTGGTCGCCCGGGGCGGCCCCACGGCCACCTTCTTCGGTGAGCTGGGGATGGCGCTGCCGAAGGAACTCGCGGCGCTGAAGGTCGCCGCCGGCGGCGGGGCGCCGATCGCACCCGAACGGCTCGATCTGTTGGACACGGCGGACGTGGCGTTCTTCGGCGTCTACGGGGACGACGAGCGGGCCGAGTTCACGAAGCGTCCCCTGGTGGCGGACCTCGCCTTGGTGAAGGACCGCGATCTGCACTTCCTGGACCTCAACGAGGCGATGATGCTGCTCGGTCCCAACCCGGCGGTCACCGAAGAGCTGTTGGACCGGCTCGGCCCGGCGCTGGCGGCAGCCGCCTCCTGACGGCTGCTCCCCGTGCACCTGCGCCGACCGGGGCGCCGGCCGGCCCCGCGGCGCACCTCACGCCGACAACGGGGCCGCCCGGCGCCCGACCGGTCGCACGGTGAGCGTGTCGGCACCCCACCGCACCTGGCGGCGACACTCCAGCCCGTGCCGGGCCAGGTGGGGCGCGAGCCGCTCCACCCGTGCGCGCAGGGCCCGCAGGCTCATGGGGCGGGCGGTGTCCCCCAGCAGCCAGCGCATGTCGTGGCAGCACAACGGGGAACGCACCTCCAACAGGATCTCCATGAGCAGCGATTGGCTCCGGTAGGGCCGCAACGGTTCGCGCCGGGCCGGGTCCGGTCCCAGGTCGCGTCGCAACCAGCGCAGGTCCGCTTCGATGCGCGCGGCGATCGCGGTCTCGGCGCTGTCCCGGCGCAGCACGTTGACCGCTCCGGCGGCGAGCAGCGCCGCACTGTCGACACGGTGGGCCGTGGCCACCGCGACGGGTGCCAGGAGACGCAACGACCTTACGCGTTGCACGAGTTCGTCGCCTGACTCGTGTCGCGGGGTGTCCAGCAGGGCGAGGACGCCGGGGGCCCGGTGCAGGTACTCGTAGCCGCGTTGGTCGCCCCAGCGGCGGACGATGAACCGGGGCGGCCCGGCGCGGTGCAGCCGTCTGGCCCATTCGACGCTGGCGCCGACGTCCGGCGAGATGATCACCACGCGGGGGCCCGCGCTGGCCCGTGGGGGCCGGGGCAGCGGTCTCGGACGGGGCGGGGCGGTGACGCGGGGTGGGTCGATGGTCAACAAGGCGTCCTCCGTTCGGGCTCCGCGCGCGGGACCGGGGGCGTCCGGGGTGCACGGGGCACCCGTGACCACCGCAAAGCTCCCTACCTACGTGTTAGGTACCCGACGGTTGCCGTGTCATGCGCCGGCCCCGGGCCCCGGACCAGCCGCGCGAACGGCGAACCTTCGGCAGGATGGGGATCGTTGGGCAAGGGTTCGCAGGTGGGCGTCGGGTGTCGGGGTCTGGACGTGGCGTCTTCCAACCCCGATCTTTACCTAACATGCATCTACTTCAGCAGGATGTCCCGTACCTCGCGGTCGAGTCGCCGCAGGGCGTCCTCGGGAGCGACCCGTCCGGTCAGCGCCCCGTGGGTGACGGCGGCGATCGCCAGGCTGACCTGTTCGTAGCGGACGCTCTTCATCCGTACCCGGGAGGAGGCGACGCTGCGGGCGAGCACGGGCAGGTAGGGGTAGCGCCGCACCAGGGCGGGGTCGGTGTACAGCGAAGCCCGCACCGGCGGCAGGGCGCCCTCGGTGAGCACCCGCCGCTGGACGTCCTCGCTCAGCAGGTAGGTGAGCAGGTCGGCGGCGGAACGCGGGTGCGGGGAACGGGCGTTGACCGCGAGGTTCGAGCCGCCGAGCACTCCCTGGCCGATGCCGTGGGGTCCCGGCAGGGGCACCACGCCGACCTTGCCCGCGACCGGCGAGCCGGGTGCGGACGACAGGGTGTGCACATAGGGCCAGTTGCGCAGGAACAGCAACTCACCCGCCTGGAACGCCTGTCGCGAGCTCTCCTCCTTGTAGCCGAGCGCCGCTTCGGGTATCCAGCCCGCCCGCAGCCCTTCGGTGAGGAACCGCAGGCCGGCGAGCGCGGCCGGAGTGTCCACGGTGACCTCGCCGTCAGGACCGGTGAGCGAGCCGCCCGCCGACTGGATCGCCTCGGTGACGTTGACGGTCAGGCCCTCGTAGGCGAGGAGTTGACCGGCGTACCCGTGCATGCGGTACTTCCGGGACAGGGTCGACGCCTGCCGGGCCAGTTCGTCCCAGGTGCGGGGCGGTTCCAGGCCCTCCCGGTCGAGGACGTCCTTGCGGTAGTACAGCAGGGCCGCGTTGGTGACGTACGGGACGGCGTAGCGGCGGCCCCGGTAGGTGACGGTGTCGAGGACCGAGGGCAGCAGCGCGGAGTCGGGAACCCGGGCGCGGTCCACGGGGGCGATCCAGCCGTTGCCCGCGAACTCCGCCGTCCACGCCACGTCGATGTTGAGGACGTCGTAGCGGGCGCTGCCCGAGCGCAGGCTGTCCCGCAGCTGGGCGTGCACCTCGTCGGCGGCCTCCGGGAGTTCGACGAGTGCGACCCGCTCGGCGGGGCGGGCGCGGTTCCAGTCGGCGAGGACCTCGTGGAGGTAGCCGGTGAGGTCCCGGCCGGTGACCAGGGTCAACGGGCCGCGTCCACCGGACGCCTCGGCGGGGCCGCCCCGGGGCGCTCCGGAGGCCGTGGCCGCGGTCAGCACCAGCAGGGTCACCAGCAGGACGCCGCAGATCCGGGCCGCGCGCCCGCCGACGGCACCACCGCGCATCGTTTCCGCCCTCCCCCGGTCCGACCGCGGGAACCCCCCGCAACCGGTACGTTCCCACCGGTGCCGCACCAGGCATCATGTATACCTGCGGAATCGACGCGCCACCCACCGGTCGGCCACGGTCCGGGCGCGCGGGTGCCGGAGCGACCCGGCGGCCCCGGCAGTGCGTCCGCCCCACTCGCCTAGGAGGGACCTGGCACCGTGCGTCTACATCTGCTGGCGCTGCTCGCCGGTGGTCCCGCCCACGGTTACGAGCTCAAACAGGCCCTGGAGAAACTCCTCGGCGCGGCGTACCCTCAGCCGAACATCGGGCAGATCTACGTGACGCTCGGCAGGTTGGAACAGGCGGGGCTCATCGAGGGGAAGCACGTGAGCCAGCCGGACCGGCCGGACAAGAAGATCTACGAGATCACCGTGGCCGGCCGGGAAGCGGTGGACCTCTGGTACGAGAACCCTTCCGAAGCCCCGCGCGTGCGCGACGACTTCTTCATGAAGCTGGCCCTCGCCCATCTGACCGGTACCGCCGACCAGATCGCGTTGATCCACCGGCAGCGACGGCACTACCTCACCCTGATGCGCGCCCTGTCCCGGCTGGAGCGCGCGGAGCAGGGCCCGGAGCAGCGCATCGCCCGGCTCCTGATCGAGGGGGCGTCGCTGCACCTCCAGGCCGACCTCGACTGGCTGGAACGCTGTCAGGAGGAACTCGAATGAGCGTCACGGTCCCCGGCGCAGGCCCTGATGACGGGAGGTCGACCGGGAGCGGCGTCGCAGCGGCCGGGTCCGATGACGCGGACGGGGCGTCCGGGGCCGGGGCACCGCCGCTGCTGAGCGTGCGGGGCCTGTCCAAGTCCCATGCCGGCGAGGCGGGTGCGGTGCACGCGGTCCGCGGGGTCGATCTCGACGTGGCGCCCGGGGAGTTCGTCGCGATCACCGGGACCTCGGGCGCCGGCAAGTCGACGCTCCTGCGGCTGCTCGCCGGTCTCGAACGTCCTGACGGCGGCACGATCCGGCTCGCCGGGCGGCGGGTCGACGCCCTGAGCGAGGCCCGCTGGGCGGTGTTGCGCCGCCGACGTCTGGGGATCGTCTTCCAGTTCTTCAACCTGGTCTCCACGCTCACCGTGGCGGACAACGTGGAGATGCCCGCCCTGCTCGCCGGACGCGGTTCCCGTACGGGTCGCGCGGCCGTGCGGGAGTTGCTGGGCGAGTTGGGCCTCACCGGCCGGGAGGACGCCCTGCCGGGCGATCTGTCGGGCGGTGAGCAGCAACGCGTCGCCCTCGCCCGCGCCCTGGTCAACCGGCCCGACCTGCTGCTCGCGGACGAGCCCACCGGCAGTCTCGACAGCCGGGGCACCCGTGAGGTGGTGCGGCTGCTCACCGAGTTCCACGCGGCGGGTCAGACGATCGTCCTGGTCACCCATGACGCACGGGTGGCGAGCGCCGCCGAGCGGGTGCTCACCCTCAGCGACGGTCGGATCGTCGACGAGATCCGACTCGGCGACGACCCCGGGCCCGGCGCCCGCGCCGCCGGACTCGTCGAACTGGCGGAGTGAGCCGGTGCGGGCCCTGGGACGCTGGGCGTGGGCCGATCTGCGCACCCACCGGGGCCGGGCGGCGACGCTGACGCTGGCGACGGCGGGGGTGATGGCGGCACTGCTGCTGTCGGCGGCGCTCCTCCAGTTCGCGGCGAGCCCCTGGCAGCAGGTGTTCACCCAGACCCGGGGCAACCACGTCTGGTTGCGGCTCGGTCCCGGTGCCGACACCCGTCCGCTGTCGGACCTCCCCGGGGTGGAGAGCATGTCCGGCCCCTACGGCACCATCCCGGTGACGGCACGGAGCGCCACGGCGCGGGCCGCTCTCGAACTGCGGTCGGTGCGACCCGACGGACCGACCGGACGGGAACGACGGTTCCTCGTCGGACGGTGGTTGTCCGGTGCGCCAGGTGAGGCGGTGCTCGACCGGGCCACCGCCGAGGCGTTGTGGGCGCGCCCCGGTGACGACCTCCGGATACGGGCCGCGGGCGCGCCGCCGGGCGTGCTGCGGGTCGTCGGGGTCATGACCTCGTCGGAGGCGGGGTACACCGGCGAGGCCCGGGCGCAGCGCCCGGGCACGGCGTGGACGGCGGCGGGCACGGCGGCCCGCTACGCCGCGGGGGGCGCACCCGGGCGGACGGTGGGCCTGCGGCTCGGCGACGCCACGGACACCGACTTCGTGGTGCAGCAGGCGGTGGCCGTGGCGGGCCCGGAACACGTGGTGCGCGTCTCCACCTGGCGGGAGGCGCGGGCCGCGGCGGCGGCGGAACACCGGCTGTCGGGGCGGCTGCTCCGGGGGTTCGGCGTCGGTTCGCTGGTGGCGGCGGCGCTCGCGGTGACCGGCGGGGTCAGTGGCCGGATCAGGGGGCAGGTCCGGGACATCGCGGTGTTGAAGGTCATCGGCATGACGCCGCGTCAGGTCGCGGTGATGTTCGTCGCCCAGCACGCGGCGCTGGCCCTGGTGGGGGTGGTGCTCGGGGGCCTCCTGGTGCGTGCGGTGGGCTCACGGGTGCCGGGACCGCTCGGCGAGGCGGTCTCGTACGGGGTGGGCCTCCCGGGTTCCGTGCCGGGGGCGGGGGCGATCGGCGCGGTCACGGTGGGGGTGATCGCGGCGGCGACCGCGTTCTCCGCGTGGCGGGCGGCCCGGGTCCCGCCGAGCCCGATGGCCCGCGCGGCCCGGCCGCGGGCACGCCGCATGTCGCGGTCGGCCCGCCGCGCACTGCGCTGGGGCGTGCCGCCGCACCTGGTGCTCGGCTGGCGCGGGGCGACGCACCGCGGCGCGCGGTTCACCGGGTCGGTGGTGCGGCTCGCGGTGCCGCTCATGCTGATCACCGTGGCGCTGGCCGCGCTCTCGACGCTGGAGGCGCTGCGCAGCGGCAGCGGTGGGCAGATGAACCCGACGCCCCCGTTGACCGTCCGGCCGGGCGCGGCGGGCCCGGTGCCCGGGCAGGTGGCCCGGATCGCGGACGACTCCCGGGTGCGGGCCGTGTACCCGGCGGCGGAGGTCACGGCCCTGATCCCCGGCCAGACCCGTTCGGTGACCCTGCGCGGGCTCGGTACCGCGGCCCACGCCTACCCGTTCGTGACGGTGGAGGGCCGGGCCCCGCGCGCGGCCCACGAGGCCGTGGCCGGACAGGGCCTGCTCGACGCGACGGGCACCGGGGTCGGTGACTGGGTGCGGCTCACCGTCGGCGGGACCCCGCACATCCTGCACGTCGTGGGCCGTTCCATCGAGCCGGAGCACAACGGACAGGTCATCACCACCACCCTGGACACCCTGCGGGCGGGCGGCACCGCGGGCGCCCCGCAGTCGTACGCGGTGCTGCTGCACCCCGGCGCCGACCCGGACGCGGTGGCCCGCTCCCTGCGGGCGGCCCTGCCCGGCGCCGACGTCCGACGGGCGCCGTCCGCCCCGGCACCGGCCGAGTGGGTCACCGGGGTGCTGGGCGGGCTGATCGGTGTCCTCGGGCTGGTCGCGGTGGTGGAGCTGGCGGGGTCGGCGAGCGCCGCCGCCCGGCACCACGGCCGTGAGCTGCCCGCACTGCGCGCACTGGGCCTGACGCCACGTCAACTGGTGGGGGTGATCGTCACGCACTGCGCGGTG
This sequence comes from Streptomyces sp. NPDC127068, assembly GCF_042724695.1. Taxonomy (NCBI): domain Bacteria; kingdom Bacillati; phylum Actinomycetota; class Actinomycetes; order Kitasatosporales; family Streptomycetaceae; genus Streptomyces; species Streptomyces sp. NPDC127068. The sequence continues at coordinate 22,855 of NZ_JBHXEN010000024.1, forward strand.
ACCGCGGTCGCGGCGACGACCGTCGGCACCGCCCTGGGGCTGCTGGTCGCCCGGCCGCTGATCGACGCGGAGGGCCACGGCAGCGGGGTGGGCGCCGGCATCGCCGCGCTGCCCGAGGTGCCCTCGCTGGCGCTCGCGGCGGCCGGCCCGGTGCTGGCGGCGGTCGCGCTGGCCCTGGTGCCCGCGGTGCGTGCGCAACGCCGCCGGGCACCCGACCCCACGGCGGCGCCGGGGTGATCCCGCCCGTCCCCACGGGGCCGCCGCCTCCTGACTGCCGGTGCGTACCGGTTGGAGGGGGAAGCGCTCGTCGTGCTGCACGTCGACACCCAGGACCCGGTGGTGGTCCGCTGGACGAGTCCGGCCGCCGTCGCCTGGCGCCGGGCCCGACCCAGCGCCCCCGGCGAGGAGGCGCTGCGCCGACGCGATCCAGGGCGGGCCCGGCACCGGTATGTCCGCGGTGGGCCCGCACCGGGTGACCTGGCTCGGACAACGGGCGCTTCCGCCCCGAGGAGATCCTCGTCGTCGGGCCGCACGGCCGGTTCCTCGACTACGTGGGCAAGGTCCTGCCGACCCTGGGCACCCGGAACGTCACCGCCGTGGAACCGGCCCGGCTGTGGGACGGTCCCGTCCGGGCGACGGGCTCTACGAGGTGCCGGGGTCCGGGCGGACCGCGTACCCCGAGGTCCGGGCGCCCCCCGCCCGGGGTCCGGGACTACTCCGCGGGCGCGGTGCGGGTGCGCAGCGTCGCGCGGGCGGAGTCCAGGTCACAGGCGCGGGAGCGGTTGTGCGGCAGCCGGGACAGGACCTTGGCCATCCCGCAGGTGTTGGTGACGGCCGAGAACACCAGCCCGCCGGCGATCCCCGCGGAGGCCCAGCGCGCCCCGGACCAGCGGCGCCCGGCCAGCAGTCCGGCGAGGACCAGCGTGCCGGCGGCGAGTCGGACCTGGCGTTCCATCGCCCAGACCGCGCGGCCGTCCTCCGGCCGGTCGAGGTCGTACCCGAGACGGGCCCACTCGGTGGTGCCACCGGTGAGCGTCGCGGCGGCCACGCCCTCCTCGGCGAGCGTGGTGCACGCCTGCACGGAGCGGTTCCCCGAGGCGCAGACCACGAGCAGGTCGCCCCGGTCCGCGGCGTCCCGGAGGTCGGGCAGGGCGGCGCGCAGGTCGTCGAGGGGGATGTTGAGGGCGTACGGGAGGTGGCCCGACGCGTACTCGCCGGGGGTGCGCACGTCGATCACGGTGAGCGCACCGAGCCGCTGGGCGGCCTGCTCGGGGGTGAGTGCGGGGGATGTCGTCACGGTGTCGTGTCCTTCCATCGGTGGTACTGGGGTGGTGGTGATTCCGGTGTGCCGCGCCCCTCCGGTAGAATACCCATAGGGGTATATCGAACGGAGTCTGTCGTGGAACTGGCTTTGGCGGCCGAGGAATTGAAGACCGTGGTCAACCGGCTGCGCCGGGCTCAGGGCCAGATCACGGGAGTGATCAAGATGATCGAGGAGGGCCGGGACTGCGCCGATGTGGTCACCCAGCTCGCCGCCGCGTCCCGGGCCCTGGACCGGGCCGGGTTCGCGATCATCGCCACGGGCCTCGAACACTGCCTGACCGACGAGAACATGTCCGCCCCGGAGGACCGGGAGCGGATGCGGGCCCGGCTGGAGAAGCTGTTCCTGTCCCTGGCTTAGCTCCGGCGCCCGGCGACGGCGGCCGGGAGGCCGCCCGGCGGGGGTCATCGGGCCGCGTCCACGAGCATCAGCACGGCGACCGCGAGCAGCACGCCCGCGAACACCCGGTGCAGCACCGCGTCCGGCAGCTTCGCCCCGAGCCGCTTCCCGTCCCACGCACCGAGCACGGCCGCTGCCGCGAAGGGTCCCACGACCGCCCAGTCGACCCCCGTCGCCGTGCCCCCGCGGGCGGCGAGCGCGACCAGCGCGTTCACGGAGACGACCAGCAGGCTCGTCGCGACGGCGGCACGGATCCGGAAGGCCAGCACCCCCGTCAGTGCCGGCACCGCGAGGAATCCCCCGCCGACTCCGAGCAGCCCGGTCAGCGCACCCAGCCCGGCGCCCGCGGAGACCGCCTTTACCGGCTGCACGGCGGTGGCGGTGGCTGGAGCGGTGGCGGGCGGTGCCGGGCGCAGCATCCGCAGCCCGGCGAGCCCGGCGACCAGTCCGAAGGCGGCCGTCAGCAGGGCGGCGGGCACCCGCGCCGCGAGCACGCCCGCGATCGCCGCCGGAAGCACTCCGGCCGCGGCGAGGAGAAGCCCGCCGCGCCACTGGACGGCACCGGTCCGCGCATGCGCGTACAGGGCGGTCAGCGAGGTGACGGAGACGATGAGCAGGCTGGCGGTGGTCGCCTCGGCGGGGGTGAAGCCGAGCAGGTAGACCAGCGCGGGAACGGCGATGATGCCACCGCCCGCGCCGAGGGCTCCGAGGGTGATCCCGACGGTGCCTCCGGCGAGCAGGGCGAGGATCAGTTCACTCACCGCGGGACGCGTCCGTCCCGGTGAGCGAGGCCCGCACCGCCGCGTCGAACCCGTCGTCGACAGCGACGACCGTGCGCCCCGCGGCGTCGAGCAGGGATGCCGCGATCGCGGCTCGCATCCCGCCCGCGCAGTGCACCCACACCACGCCCGGCGGCACCTCGGCCAGCCGGCCGCGCAGCTCGTGGAGGGGGATGTGGACCGATCCGGTGACGGCACCCGCCGCGCGCTCGGAGTCCCGTCGGACATCGAGGACCACCGGGTCGGCCCCCGCGGCGTCTTCGGCGCGCGCCGCGGCCAGTTCGGCGAACGTGGCGCGCCGGAAGGCGGTCAGGGAGTCGCCCTCGCGCACCCAGGTCCGGGGGTCGCCGGTCGCCGCGGCGGCGGGCCGGTCCACACCGACCCTGACCAGTTCCCGCTGGGCGGCGGCGATCTGCTCCGGCGTCTCGGCGAGCAGGGTGACGGGCTTGCCCCACGGGATCAACCAGGCCAGGTAGGTGGCGAGTTGGCCGTCGCCCTCGAAGTTCAGCGTGCCGGCGACGTGACCGCGGGCGAAGGCGACCCGGCCGCGCAGGTCGACCACCCACTCCCCCGCGGCGAGCCGGGCGGCTATCTCGTCCGCGTCGGCGGGGCGCGGCGGGGTCAGGTCCACGGGGGCGGGGCCTGCGGCGTTCGCCGGGCCCATGTGCGCGTAGTAAGCGGGGACGTCCTCCAGACCGGCCAGGAGTTCGGCGACGAAGGTGTCGGCGTCCTGGGTCAGTGCGGCGTTGACGAGGCGTTCGGTGCCGATGGTGGAGGCCGAGCCGCCGCCGGGGCCCGAGGAGCAGAAGCTTCCGAAGCCGTGGGTGGGCAGCACCGGAACGTCATCGGCGAGGGTGTCCGCGAGTCGGTGGGCGGAGGCGTGCTGCGCCCGTGCCAGCTCCACCGTGAGGCGGGGTTCCACCAGGTCGGGACGGCCGACCCCGCCGATGAGGAGCGAGCCGCCGGTGAACGCCGCGACGTCTCGCCCCTGCTCGACCAGTACGTACGAGGTGTGGTGGGGGGTGTGGCCGGGGGTGGCGACGGCCCGGAGCGTCAGGCCCTCGTCCACCCGGACGGTGTCGCCGTCGCTGACGGGCGTGCGGGCGAAGGAGACCGACGCGGCGGCCGGCACCAGGTAGTGCGCCCCGCTGACCCGGGCCAACTCCAGGCCTCCGGTCACGTAGTCGTTGTGCAGGTGCGTCTCCACGACGTGGGCGATCCGTACGCCCCGGCGCGCCGCCGCGGCGATGACCCGGTCGATGTCACGCGGCGGGTCGACGGCCACCGCCGCGTCCGGGCCGCCCGCCAGATAGCTGCGGTTGCCCAGGCCCTCGAACTCCAGGGTGTCGACGAAGAACACGGCTGCACACTCCTCTCGCTGTACCCCCCGGGGTATCCATACCTGCACCCTAACAAATACCCTGGGGGGTATAAAACGACCCCGGAGCGGCCGGCTCGGGACAGCGCGCGGGGAGCCAGGACGGCCGGAAGGACCGCTGATGGGAGGGGTGGGGACGCGAAACAGGGCACCGGCGGGGTGCGGGCCCGTTCCTCGCCCGGCCGGTCAGAAGGTGAAGACGATCCTCGCCCGTACGTCCCCCGCCAGCACCTGGGCGATGGAGTCGTTCACCGACTCCAGGGGCCTCGTCTCGCGGATGACCCGGGTGCGCCCCGCCGCGTGCAGCCGGAAGACCTCGTCCAGGTCCTGCCGGGTTCCGACGATCGACCCGAGCACGGCGGTGCCGCCCAGTACCGTCTCGAAGATCGGCACCTTGATCGTTCCGCCCGCGGGCATGGCGACCATCACCAGGCGTCCGCCCCGCCGCAGTCCCGCGTTCAGCGCACCGAACGCGGCCTCGTTCACGGCGAGGGCGAGCCCGATGTGCGCACCCCCGTGGGCGCGCAGCACCTCCGCCGGGTCCTCGGTGGCGGCGTTGACGAGGATGTCCGCGCCGAGGGAACGGGCGAGGGCGAGCTTCTCGTCGGTGACGTCGATCGCCGCGACGGTGGCCCCGGCGATCTTGGCGTACTGCACCGCGAGGTGGCCGAGCCCGCCCACCCCCGAGATCGCGACCAGCTGGGCGGGCCGCACCCCGCCGACCTTGAGCGCCTTGTACGTGGTCACTCCCGCGCAGGTCAGGGGTGCCGCGTCGCGGGGGTCGACGCCGTCCGGCACCGGGCGCGCGAAGTCGGCCCAGGCGAGCATCTTCTCGGCGTACCCGCCGTGCGCCGCGTGGATGTCGGTGTGGCACAGGCCCGATGCCTCGACGGCGATCAACACCTGCCCCGGGCCCGGGGCGGGGTCGGGCCGGTCCTCGATGACCAGGGGCTCACGGAACGCGCGGACCACGGCAGCTTTCATGACGGCCTCCCGCTTCCATCGTGCGCGGAGTGCCGGTACGGGGCCATCCGTGCGACGTCGCACGGCAGCACGCCAGACCGAGAAGCTCCGACGCCCCTCGTGCACCGCCGAGCACCTCTGACCCCCTGCGCCCCACCCGTCGCGGCGCACGATCGCGGCGGTGACCGCGCGCCGCGACGGAACCTCCCGATCACCGGACCCGGGGGGCCCGGCCGCCGTACGATGCCCCTGTTCGGCGCGGGCCGCCGGACACCACAACGACATGGGGGACGTCCGGGGGAAGCCGGTGGGAATCCGGCGCTGACCTGCAACCGTGTGCGGCACTGCGGTGCCGCGAGTCGGAGCGCCCGGGGTTCCCCGCACACCGCTTCCCTCTGTCATGGTCTGCGGAGGTGGAGCCCTGGCGTCCCGCGCACCGGGTGCCCCGTCCGTGAGGACACGGACGGGCGGCCGAACGCAGGGGACGGGCGGGGCCCTTCACCCCGTGGGCCCGTATCCGCCAGGAGGCCCCATGCGTCACCACCTGTTCCGTCGCACCGCCGTCGCCGCGGCCCTGCTCGGTCTCGTCCTCACCGGCGCCCCCGCGCTGGCCGCCCCCGGCGCCGCGCCCGCCGCGGGGAGCACCCTAACGGCCGCCGGAACCAACACCCCGGTGAAGGTCACGCTGACCGTGCGCGGGCCCGACGGGGTGCTGTTCCGGGGCAAGATCCGCACGAAGGGCCACGACGTCACCCCGGCCACCGGCGGCACCCAGCGCTGCGACGGCACGAACGGCGGCGCCCACCCCAGTGCGGTGCCCACGCCGACGGCCGCCCTCGACGACGCGGCCCGCAAGCGCGGGTTCGCCTGGGACGGCACCTGGTACCCGTCGTTCGAGGACTACTTCGTGCAGTCCATCAAGAACGTCGACGCGGGCGCGACCGCCTACTGGAACATCTCCGTGAACGGAACGTCGACCCCCGTCGGCGGCTGCCAGTTCAGAATCCACGCCGGGGACCGGGTGGCGTTCACCTGGACCGCCCTGTAACCCTCCGCCGCCCCCGGAGCGGCCCCGGAATCAGCCGTGTTCGGTGTGGCTGGACGTGGTGTCGGCGGGCGGCTCGGTGCGTCCGCCGTCCCGGCCCGTGACCAGTACGGCCACGAGCACGCCCAGGACGGCGACCACGGCCAGCCGCCCGCCCAGCCGCAGCGTCCAGACGGCCTTGGCCCCCGACCGGGCACCGGGGGCCGCGAGCCGCTGGGAACGCCGGGCCGGACGCATCAGTCGCGCCAGGAACAGGGCGGCGACGGGGAGTTGGAGCAGCCACACCGTGGTGCGGAACCAGCCGTCGTACCACACGTTCGTGCCGTACAGCAGGGTGTGCCAGACGCTGAGGACGTACACCACGAGGACGAAGCGGTGCATGACCCGCCAGGTCCTGGCGCCGATGCGGTGACGGAAGTAGAAGAGCAGGCCGAGGGGGATCGCGAGGTAGAGCGCGGCCTGACCGACGGGGATCGCGATCCGGCCGGTTCCCGATGCGTAACCGCCGGGGACGAACGCCTCGACGAAGGCCGTGGCGGTGCTGGCGTACCAGGAATCGGTGTCGTGCCGGATCAACTCCGCGGCGAACAGCAGTGCGTGAGCGGTGATCAGCGCGATGGTGTTGATGCTCGTGGTGCGGTGGAGCCGTTCGAGGCGGGGGCCGGACAGGGGCAGCCAGCTCGGGCGGGGACCGGACAGCAGCAGCCCGAGGACCACCGTGCCCCAGGCCCACAGCAGCGCGGACCAGCCGAACGCCTGACTGAGGAAGTACATCCAGAAGGCACCCGCGTCGGCCATGAACGGCATCACGGTGAGCGTGGACGAGGTTTCGGCCTCGATCCGGACGTAGAGCAGCACGAAGACGGCGCCGGTGACGAGGAGGGCGAGGGAGCCGTCGAGGACACCCGCCCGCAGGTCACCGCGGAGGGTCACCCGGGGGCGCGGCGGCGCCGTCGACACGCCCGGAGGTCCGGGGGGCGTGCCTACGGCGGGCGAGGACTCGGAACCGGGCACAGCACGGTCGTTTGTGGGGTTCACGGCGGGCGGCTCCGCTTCTGTCACGTGTCAATGAGGTCGTGCAGGACCGGGTGGGGCCGGTCGCACACGTAGTCGGACGCGGAGGGCGGAAAGTTCCCCGGAGGACGTAGTGACATGGGTCACGACACACGGTGTCCACAAACGGGGGCGATCGCGCCAACTGTCCGGTCAAAGCCCTTACCCGGGACCCGTATCCCACTGGCACCATGACTCTCATGGGAGCCGGAACCGCACTCCGCCTCACGCACACGACGATCCTCGTCGCCGTGTGCGTCGTGGTGTCCGGGCTCGGCCACGCCCTGGCGTCGGGGGTCTCGCCCTCGTTCCAGGGCTACCTGGTCGCGATTCCCCCGGTGTCACTGCTCGCCTGGCGACTGACCCGCCGGGAACGGTCCGCGGGTGCGGTGATCGGGGCGAGCGCCGGGGCCCAGATCATGCTGCACGCGCTGTTCGGCCTGACCCACGGACCGGGCGGCACGGCGCACGGGGTCCACACGGCCCATCCGCGCCCCGTCACCGTGGACGGCACCGGCCTGGCCGGGAGCGCCGCGCTCGCCCTCTTCCGTTCCCTGCGCGGCCTATTCGACCTCTCCTCGGTCACCTCGGGCATGGCCAGCGCGCACGTGCTCGCGGGTGCGGTGTGCGGCTGGTGGCTCTGGCGGGGGGAGCGCTCGCTCGCCCAACTCGGCCGGGCGCTCGCGCTGTTCCTCGGGGGTCTGCTGCGGTTCGCCGTGGCCGCCCTGTGCGGGGCACAGGTCCTGCCGGCAGCGACTCCCGCCCCGGTCGAGCGTCGCGCGTCCGACCGCCTGCCGTCTCCGCTCGCCCTGTTGCGCGCGGCTCCCCGACGAGGGCCCCCTCCTTTCGCGTCCTGAGGTTTTGTCCACTTATTTCACCTTTGACGGGTTAAGTCCCGGACGCGAAGGGCGATTTGTCATGCCTTATTCACCTGGAGAAGGCGCACGATCCACCCGCAGCGGCGCTGCCGCCGCCCGGCACGCACACCGCGACGCGGAGATCACCACCTGGGCACTGGCCGCCGGCCTCGGCGACCAACGCGCCGCCGAACTCTTCGTCCACGCCACCTATGACGACGTACGGCGGTTCGTCGCCCATCTGACCACCGATGTACCGGGTTCGGAGGATCTGGCCCAGGAAACCTTTCTGCGCGCGCTGACCAGCCTCAGCGGATTCGCCGGACGGTCCTGTGCACGCACCTGGTTGCTGGCGATCGCCCGCCGGGTCGTCGTGGACCGGCTGCGCCGGGCCTCCGCACGGCCCAGGATCGCCGACAGCGCCGACTGGCTGACCGCCGCGGAGCGCGCGCAGCCCCGGCACCTCCCCGGCTTCGAGGAGTCGGTGGCCTTCATGGACGCGCTCGACTCGCTGGAACCCGGACGGCGCCAGGCGTTCGCCCTGACCCGGCTCCTCGGCCTGTCCTACGCGGAGGCGGCGGAGGCCCTCGACTGCCCGGTGGGCACCATCCGCTCCCGGGTGGCACGTGCCCGTCGGGACCTGGCCGCCAGCTGGCTGGAGCAGCCGAGCGGGGCCCCCGCCCTCGTGGCGGCCTGACCGTCCTCCCGGTGCGGGCGGTACCCGCCGCGCGCACCGGGACCGGCCCGTTCCCCGTTCCGGCCGTGTGACCTGCGCAGCAACCGTGCCCCAGGCATGGGTTCCGGGCACCGGGTCTGTCATGATGACGCGGAAAGGCGACGGCGGAACGAGGAAACCGGTGCGAATCCGGTGCGGTCCCGCCACTGTGATCGGCGAGCGAACCCCGAACGGCCCACTGCCCCTATGCGGGTGGGAAGGGCGGGGCGAGCGGTGACCCGAGAGCCAGGAGACTCACGCGGTCGCCTCCTCGACAGAACTGGGGCGGATCTCCCCAGAGGGGAGCGTGAGTCGGGATGCCCGAAGGGCCGCTGGCCGACGATCCGGTGCCGTGCCGGGTCGTGGTGTGCCGGGACTGCTGCTGCGGCAGCGCGAAGGTGATCGGAGTCGATCACTCCGCGCAGGTGGCGCGGCTGCGCGAGGCGACCTCGGTGACGATCGCCGCATGCCTGGACGTCTGCGATCAAGCCAATGTGATCGTCGTCCGCCCGTCGGCCGCCGGCCGCGCGGCCGGGGCTCGCCCCGTCTGGCTCGGCCTCGTCAATGACTCCGCCGCCACCGAGGACATCGTCTCCTGGGTCCGCGCCGGCGGCCCGGGCGTCGCCGCACCGCCGGACGTCCTCGACCTCTACGTCTTCACCCCGCCGCGGCGGGTCCGTACCGCGCAGTCCGACACGACGGGCTGAACCAACGAACCGACCGCGGGCGGCGCCGTGCCGTCCGTGGTGAGAGGACCGACCACACCATGGCCAGACGCTCCGTCGCCCTGTTCGCCGCAGCCGCCTTCCTGATAGCGGGCTGCGGTGGCGGTGGCACCGACGAGAAGACCGACGGCGCGGCCTCCGCGCCCGAGGGCTTCCCGGTCACCGTCACCAACTGCGGGGTGAAGACGACGTACCAGCGTCCCCCGCAGCGGGCGGTCTCCCTGAACCAGCACGCCACCGAGGTGCTGTTGGCGCTCGGGCTGGAGAAGTCCATGGTGGGCACCGCCTACTTGGACGACAAGATCCTGCCCGAGTACGCGGACGCCTACCGGGGCATCAAGGTCCTCGCGGACGAGTACCCGTCCTTCGAGGCGCTGCTCGCCGCCGAACCCGACTTCGCCTACGCGGGGTTCGCGAGCACCTTCGACGAGCAGGAGGGCCGCAGCCGCGCCGCGCTGACCAAGGCGGGCGTCAACTCCTACCTGAATGTGGAGGAGTGCCCCGAGGGACCGGTGACGATGGATCAGATCGAGACGGAACTCCGCTCGATCGGAAAGATCTTCGGGGTGAAGGACCGCGCCGAACGCGAGGTCAAGAAGGTCCGCACGAAGCTGAGCGGTGTCGAGGGCCAACTGAAGGGCGTCGACCCGGTCGAGGTGTTCGTCTACGACAGCGGCGACAAGACGGCGTTCACCGCGGGTGGTGCCGGCATCGGCAACGAGATGATCAAGGAGGCGGGCGGCCGGAACCAGTTCGACGACCTGGACAAGCAGTTCGGCGACGTCTCGTTCGAGCAGGTCGCCGAGCGGGCACCGGAGGCCATCGTCATCTACGACTACGGGGACAAGACCGTCGCCGACAAGAAGAAGTTCCTGCTCGCGCACCCCGCGTTGAAGGACGTCCCGGCGATCAAGAACAAGCGGTTCGCGGTGCTGCCGCTGTCCTCGACGGTGCTCGGCGTCCGGGTGCCGGCCGGGGTGTCGGACCTCGCCCGTCAGCTGCACCCGGACCGCTTCCAGTGACCGGCGCGCCCCGGGCGGCCGGGGCCGGTGCGCTGCACACCACCCCACGGGACCCGGCCCCGTCGCCCGACCCCCGGGAGGTCCGGACGGGTCGGGCCAAACCGCCGTACGCGCTGGTCCTCGTCCTGCTGGCCGCCCTGGTGGCGGTGGCGGGGACGGCGGGCATCGCCGTCGGCTCGGTCAACGTCCCCGCGGGCCAGGTGTGGAGCATCCTGCTGCACCGGGTGCACCCGGGACTCGCCGAGATGACCTGGACCCCGGTGCGGGAGACGATCGTCATGGACGTGCGGCTGCCGCGCGTCCTGCTGTGCGCGGTGGTCGGCGCCGGACTCGCCGTCGCCGGAACCGCGCTCCAGGCCCTGGTCCGCAACCCGCTGGCCGATCCGATGCTGCTCGGGGTCTCCTCGGGCGCCTCGGTCGGCGCGGTGAGCGTCCTGGTGTTCAACCTGACGGCGTTCGGCCTGGTGACCCTGCCGCTGGCGGCGTTCTGCGGGGCGCTCGCCGCGCTGATCGCCGTGTACTTCCTCGCCCGGTCGGGCGGTCGGATGACCACCATCCGCCTGGTGCTCGCGGGCGTCGCCACGGCCGAGGTGCTGTCGGCGCTCGCCAGCTTCCTGATCGTCACCTCCAACGATCCGCACAAGACGCAGTCGGCGCTGCGCTGGATGCTCGGCGGGCTCGCCGGGACCACCTGGTCGATGCTGTGGATACCGGCCGTGGTGGTGCTCGCCGGCACGGCGGTGCTGCTCGGGGTGAGCCGCCCGTTGAACCTGCTGCTGGCCGGCGAGGAGGCGGCGACCGCGCTCGGGCTCGACGTGCACCGCTTCCGCGCGGCCATGTTCACCGTCGTCGCCCTGATGATCGGCACCATCGTCGCGGTCAGCGGACAGATCGGCTTCGTCGGCCTCATCATGCCGCACGTCGTGCGGCTGCTGGTGGGCGCCGACCACCGTCGGGCGCTGCCCGCCGCCGCGCTGCTGGGCGCGGCGTTCCTCATCGCCGCGGACCTCGCGGCACGGACCCTGATGAGCCCCGAGGAGGTCCCGGTCGGCATCCTCACCGCGCTGGTCGGCGGCCCCTTCTTCCTGTGGCTGATGCGACGGAGGACGTCATGACGGCGCCGCTGACGAAGGACGGGGCGCAGCTGCCCGGCACGGCCGCGCCCGGCGCACTGGACATCGAGGAGGTGACGGTCGCCGTGGGCGGCCGGGCCCTGGTCACCGGGGTGTCCCTCCAGGTGGCGCCGGGTGAGGTGGTCGGACTCGCGGGGCCCAACGGCGCGGGGAAGTCCACCCTGTTGCGCACGGTGTACCGCACGCTGCGGCCCACCTCGGGGCGGGTGCTGCTGGACGGCGAGGACGTGTGGCGACTGCCCGGCAAGCGACTGGCGAGGCAGCTGGCCGCCGTGCTCCAGGAGAGCGCGGGGGACTTCGAACTCACCGTGTACGACGTGGTGGCGATGGGGCGCACCCCGCACAAACGGGCCTTCGCCGGCGATGACGCCGACGACCGGGCCGTGATCGCCTCGGCACTGGCCCGCCTCGACGTGGACGGGCTCGCGGCGGCCCCCTTCAACCGGCTGTCCGGTGGGGAGAAGCAGCGCGTCCTGATCGCCCGCGCCCTCGCCCAGCAGGCCGGCACGATGGTGCTGGACGAGCCGACCAACCACCTGGACCTGCGCCACCAGCTGGACGTGCTGCGGCTGGTGCGGCAACTCGGCGTCACCACGGTCGTCGCCCTGCACGACCTGAACCTCGCCGCCGCCTTCTGCGACCGGCTCTGCGTGCTCGCGGCCGGTCGGGTCGTGGCGCTCGGCCCGCCGGCGGAGGTCCTCACCCGTGAGTTGCTGTCCGAGGTGTACCGGGTGGAGGCCGAGGTCGACGCGCATCCGGTCACCGGGGTCCCGCACATCACCCTGGTGACCGGGGACGACGGTCCGACGCGGGCGTTGTGCCCGTGACGGACCCCCGGCACCCGGTCGGGCACCACCGCGCGGACGCCCACCCGGACGCCGTGGACCCCGTCGACCCGAGCGACGCGACCGCCCCGCCGGCCGAGGTCGCCGCGGCCCTGCGCGACGTGGCGGAACTCGGCGGCTTCTTCTCGGTGCGGGTGGGCGGGCCCGACACCGGCTGGCACTCCCTCGGGGAGGCGTACGCGCGCGGCGTGCCCGATCTGATCGCGGCGACCACGGCCCGCCACCGCAGCGAGGAGCCGCGGGTCGCCGCGTCGATCACCCAGCTCGGCCAGGCGGCCCGGCTGTGGTCACCGCTCCTCGCGTGCACGGTCCTGCACGGCGTCGTCCCCGACCTGTGCCGTCTGCAACGCGCCGACGAAGGACCGGCGCTGCGGCTGCCGCGGGCCAGCGGGCGGTACGCGGCCCGGGTCCCCCGACTCGTGGACGAGCTGTACGACACGGTGGTGACCCGGCGGCTGGACGCGTTGCGCGCCGGGCTCCCCGTCAAGGTGTCCCCCCGGCTCCTGGACGGGAACACCGCCTCCGCGCTGGTCGAGGCGGGGCGGGCCGTCCTGGCCGCCCGGCCGGATGCCCGCGGGCGGGTGGAGCCCCTGGTGGACCGGCTGCTGGGCACGGGCCGCCTCGCCGGTACGGGCTCGGTCACCGGCCCGGACCTGACGTTCCGGCGACGCAGTTGTTGTCTGTACTACCGGGCCCCGACAGGGGCGAAGTGCGGGGACTGCGGTCTGGCGGAACAGCCCTGACCCCGAGGCGCCCGCCCTCCCCCTCGGTCTGACCGCTCCCGGTCGCCGTTCGGCCCGCGGGCGGCCCGCCGGGGTCACTGCCCGGCGCGGCCCGCGTACTCCACGGACGGCTCGGCGGTTGCGGGCCCGGACATGTGCAGCGCCTCGACGAGGTCCCGGTAGAGGCGGTCGCTGCGCAGGAGTTCCCGATGGGTGCCGACCGCGCGGACCCCGCCCTCCTCCATCACGACGATCCGGTCGGCGCCGACCACCGTGGACAGCCGGTGGGCTATGGACAGCACGGCCGCGCGGTCCGCGTGGGCACGGACGTGTTCGGTGATGGCGGCCTCCGTCAGGGCGTCGATCTGGGCGGTGGCCTCGTCCAGGAGCAGGACGTCCGGCGCGTGCAGCAGGGCCCGGGCGAGGGCGACGCGTTGGCGCTGGCCGCCGGAGAGCGAGGTCGGACTCAGCTCGGTGTCGAGCCCTTCGGGCAGCGCGCGGACGTGGTCACCGAGCCGCACCTCGTCCAGGGCGCGGTACAACTCGTCCTCCGTGGCGTCCGGGTGGGCGAGCAGCATGTTGTCGCGCACCGAACCGGGAACGAGCGGGGTGTCCTGCTCCACGTAGGCGAAGCGGCGGCGGATGTCGGCCACCGGCAGGTCCGCGTAGTCGGTGCCGTCGAGCCGGAGTCGGCCGTGTTCGGGGTGGACGAAGCGCAGCAGCAACGAGAGCAGGGTCGTCTTGCCGGCGCCGGAGGGGCCGACGATCGCGGTGTGGCCGCGGGCCGGGATGTCGAGGTCCACCTCGCGCACGGCGGGTTGCGCGCCGGGCGCGTAGCGGGCGGTGATCCCGCGGAGTTCGATCAGCGGGCGCTCGCCGTCTCCCTCCGGGCGTACGGGGACCGCCGCGCCGGCGGTGGCGTCCGGGCGGCGCGTGTCGGGCACCCGGTCCGCACGGCGTTCGAGGGGGACGTCCTCGACCTCGCGGATGCGCGCGGCGGCGGCGATGCCCGACTGGAGCGCGGTCACGTGGCCGGAGAGTTCGGTGACCGGTCCCATGAGTCCGAAGGTGTAGAGGAGGAAGGCGATCAGGCTGGAGACCTCCAGGCTCCCGTTGGAGACCCGCCAGGCGCCGAAGCCGAGGATGCCGATCAGCGCGAGTTGGATGCCGCCGTAGGCGACGGACCAGGCGACCGCCTCGCGCCGCACGGAGTTGACGCCGTGTGCGGCGGCCGTCCGGGCGTGGCCGAGGATGCGTTCGGCGACGCGGTCCTCGGCGCGGGCCGCCTTGACGGTCCGCAGGGCGCGCAACGCGCCTTCGAGCGCCCCGCCCATGCTGCCGAGGGCCGCCTGCGCCTTCTCCTGCTCGGTGGCGATCTTCGGCATCAGCAGCAGGAAGACGACGGCGATCAGGACGACGGCACCGACCGTGACCGAGAGCAGCACCAGGTCGAGCACGCCCATCAGCACGAGGGTGCCCACCATGAGCACCGCGCCGTTGATCAGGCCGACGATGCTGGAGGAGGCGGCCTCGCGCAGCAGCACGGTGTCGGAGGTGACGCGGGTGGTGAGTTCCCCGGTGGGGCGCGCGCTGAGCGGGAGCAGGGCGGCGCGGAAGTAGCGGCGGACGACGGACTCGCGGGCGTCCAGCACGATCCGTTCGGCGACGGTGCCGAGCAGGATCGTCTGCCACAACCCCACGACCGCGCCCAGGACGAGGAGGCCGAGCAGCACGGTGATCGGCCAGGCGAGTCGGATGTCGCCGCCCAGCGAGTCGAGCACCAGTTTGGTGGTCATCGGGGTGGCGAGTTCCATCGCCGAGCCCAGCAGAGCGAGGAGCAGCCCGAGGGCGAGACGGCGGCGGTGCGGGCGGGCGAAGCTCCCCAGGATCCGTAGCCGGGCGAAGCCCGCGCCCTTCGGGACTGCCCGGGCGGGTGCGGGTCCTTCCGTGGTCGGGGAGGTGGCCGGGGAGGTCACCGGTTCATTAAATCGGTCATCCATGCCCCAGATAAGAGCACGGCATAGCGATATCCGGCAACTGATTACCTACACCGATACACTGACCCCGTGCTGAAACAGATGCCTCCGGAGGAGTCCCGCACCCGGTCACGAACTCGCCGGGCGATCCTCGATGCCGCCGTCACCGTCCTCAGCGAGGACCGCTCCGCACCGTTGAGCCAGGTGGCCGAAGCCGCCGGAGTGGCCCGCAGCACGCTCCAGCGCTACTTCGCGGACCGCGCCGCCCTCCTCGCCGCGCTCTCCGCCTACGCGTCCGAGCAGATCGACGAGGCCACCCGGCAGGCGCGGACCGGCGAGGGCCCTCCGCTGGACGCCCTGCGTCGCTTCGTCCACGAACTGTTCGCCCTCGGGGACATCGTGATGCTGGTGAGCCCGGGCTGGGAGGACGAGCAGGACGGGGAGCCGGAGTCGGCGACGGACGTGGCCCTGCGTGCACTGCTCGCGCGCGGCCGGGCGGAGAAGGCCCTGGACGACCGGCTCACCGACGCCTGGATCGAGCAGTTGCTGTGGGCGACCCTGTACACGGCCTGGACCTACGTCCGCGACCACGGCGCCACCAAGCACGACTCCCTGACCGCCTGCCTGACCACGCTCACCAAGGCGGTCCGCGCCGAGTAGGCCCACCCGGGCCGGGCGCCGAAATTCTGCCAAAGAAATTCTGCAAAAATACTTTGGGAAACTGTCGGAAGTGTCCTACGCTCGATGAGTGACCAGTCGAGAGCACCACCGCGTCCTGGATCCCGAGACGGACGCCGCCGCCCTCAAGGCGCTGACCCACCCCTTGCGGACGCGCCTGCTCGGCCTGCTGCGCCAGTACGGGCCCGCCACCGCGAGCGAGCTGGCCGTGCGCACCGGGGAGTCCTCGGCGTCCACCAGCTACCACCTGAGGGTGCTGGCGAAGTACGCCTTCGTCACCGAGGCCGAGCACCGGGACGGACGGGAACGCCGGTGGCGCGCGGTCCATGCGGTCACCTCCTGGAGCAACTCCGCCATGGGCGCCTCACCCGGGGGCCGCGCCGCCGTCAGCGCACTGCGCCAGCGCCAGCTGGAGCACCTCGCCACCTCGCTGACCCGGCACGAGGCGGACATGGAGGCGGGCCGGCTCGGGGAGGAGTGGCGCGAACCCTCCGGGATCACCGACCTGCTCCCCCGGCTGACCCCCGAGTCCGTGACCGAGCTGTGGCGGGCCTTCGAGGAACGGCTCGCCGAGCTGACCGCCCGGGACGCCGAGGACCCGCGCGCCCAACAGGTCGTCCTCCTCACCGCCGGACTCCCGCTGGCCCCCGAGCCGCCCGCCCCGCCCACGACGGGGGCGACGGAAGGCGCCACGGAACCGGACGCCGAGGAGCACCGGTGAGCGCCCCCGGCAGCACGGCCGCCGGGCCGCGTACCGACCCCCGGTCGGCCCGCCGCCGCTACGTCACGACCTGCGCGCTCTTCTGGCTGCCCATGGGGCTGACGATCGCACCGCTCGTCCTCCTCTTCACCGAACGCGGCATGGCCCTCACCGCCGTCGCGGGCTTCTTCCTCGCGCACTCCCTCACCGCCGCCGTGCTCGAACTGCCCACCGGCGGGCTCTCGGACGTCATCGGCCGCCGGGCCGTGCTCGCCGCCGCCGGACTGCTGAACGCCGTGGCCTTCACCCTCCAGGCGCTGTCCACCACGGCCTGGGCACTCACCCTGGGCATGGCGCTGATGGGTGCGGGACGCGCCCTGTCCAGCGGCCCCGCCGAGGCCTGGTACGTCGACGCCGTCCACGCGTCCCGAGGTCCCGACGCCGAGCTGCGCACCGGTCTGGCGCGCGGTGGCGCAGCGACCTCCGCGGCCCTCGCCCTCGGCACCCTGATCGGGGGCGCACTGCCCTGGCTGCTGGACCTCGGCCCGGGCAACCGGATCGCCTCGGCCACCTCGGACCTGGTGCTGCCGCTGTCCGCGCCCCTGCTGCTGGGCACCGTCGTCGTCCTGTGCTTCACCGGATACGTACTGACCGCGCTACGGGAACCCCCGCGCGCCCCGGTGACCCTGCCCGGCGTGTTGCGGGGCGTGCCCACGACCGTGGTCGAAGGACTACGGCTCGGCGGGCGCAGCGCCCTGGTCCGACGGGTGCTGTGGAGCACGGCGGCGATCGGTGGCGCGCTTGCCACCACGGAACTGCTCACCCCGGGGCGGGTGGCGGCGCTGACGGGCGCCCCGGAGTCGGGCACGCTGGTGTTCGGCGCGCTCTCCTGTGCCGGCTTCGCGTGCTCGGCCCTCGGCAGTCACCTGGCCCCGCTGGTCGCCCGACGCGCCGGCAGCGGGCAGCACGCGGTCCTGGTGTCCCTGGTCACCGCAGCGGTCGGCCTGTTGTTGCTCGGTGTGACCGCCGCGGCCTCAGGTCCACTCGTCTGGGCACTCGGCACCCTCGGCTACGGGCTGTTGTACCTGGGGCTCGGGGCGGCGGGCCCCAACGAGAACGCACTGCTGCACCGCGCGGTGACCTCGTCGGGCCGGGCCACCGCCCTGTCCGTCCAGTCCCTGGCCCTCCAGCTGACCGGCGCGGTCACCGGCCTGCTCGTCGCTTCCCTCGGGGTGGGCCCGTTGCCCTGGCTGCTCGCCACGGCCCTGCTGCTCGCGGCGGCCCTGCTGTGGTGTCGGGCACCGGAACGGGACTCCGCGCCGACCTCCTCCGCTCCGGTGCCGGAGACCACCCCGACGGCAAGTTAGGGTTGCCTCACCAAACCTGACGCGGGGTCATGCGGTCCCGGGGCACTGATGCGTGGAGGACGAACGGATGCGGCAGGACCGGACGGCGACCGGAGCGGAGCACACGGCGGGGCACACCCAGGGGGGCGTGGGCCGGGCCCGCACCCGTGACGGCCGCACCCTCTACTACCAGCGGCGGACCGCCACGCCGCCGGGCGCCGCGGCGACGGTGGTGTTCGAAGGGGGACTCGCCGCGAGCCGCTCGTACTGGGCGCTCGTCCAGGAGGAGCTCGCGGACGCCGCCGACACCGTGGTGTACGACCGCAGCGGCCTCGGCCGCAGCCCGCGCGGCCGGGCACCGCGCACCCTCGAACGGCTGGCCCGCGACCTGGGCGACCTGCTGGACCACCTGGGGCCGGGGCCCTTCGTCCTGGCGGGGCACAGCTGGGGCGGTCCGGTGGTCCGGGTGGCCGCCGCGGCGGCCGTCGGGCGGATCGCGGGGGTCGTCCTGATCGACGCCACGGACGAGGCGTGCGAGCCGCTGTTCGACCCGGCGTCGCGCGCGCTGGAGCGCACGGCCCAGCGCAAGAGCGCCGAGCTCGCCCGTACGGGTCAGCTCGGCCCCGCCTTCCGTCCGCTCACCGACGCGCTCCCGCCCGATGCCGGGGCGGACATGCGCCGGGAGGGCTTCACCCCGCGGGCCATGCGCACCCGTGGCGCCGAACTCGCGGCGGTGACGGACGGTCTGCGGTCCCTGCGGGAGCGGCCCCCGCAGTTGGGGGACGTGCCGGTGACGGTGGTCTCGGCGGCGCTGGAGACCCCCGGGATGACGCCCGAGTTGCGGGCGGCCCTCGACGCGGCCCATGCGCACCGCGCCGCGGAGTCCAGCCGGGGGCGTCACGTCTACGCCCTGCGCTCCGGCCACATGGTCCCCGTGGGCGAGCCGCAGGTCATCGCTGAGGAGATACGGCGTCTGCTCGGGTGACGGAGGCCGGAGCCGGCACCGGCGCCGCGACCCCGACCGGGCGGGTTCGGCGCCTCCGCCGGCGGGGCGGTGCTGCACGATCACCCCGTCGTCTTCGATACTGGAGACGACCCATCTCATCGGGTAAGCCGCTCGTACGTCCGCCGGACCGCCTCCCGGGAGGAACCCCTTGCGCATGCTGATCAACGTGGCCGAGACCGTGGTGGCCGACGCCCTGCGGGGCATCGCCGCGGCCCACCCGGATCTGACCGTCGACGTGGCGAACCGGGTGATCGTGCGCCGTGACGCACCGGTCGCCGGCCAGGTCGGAATCGTCTCGGGCGGGGGCTCCGGACACGAACCGCTGCACGGCGGTTTCGTGGGTCCGGGCATGCTGTCGGCGGCCTGCCCCGGCGAGGTGTTCACCTCGCCCGTGCCCGACCAGATGCTGCGGGCGGCGGCGGCCGTGGACAGCGGCGCCGGAGTGCTCTTCGTCGTCAAGAACTACACCGGCGACGTGCTCAACTTCGACATGGCCGCCGAGTTGGCCGAGGACGAGGGCATCCGGGTCGCCAAGGTCCTCGTCAACGACGACGTGGCGGTCACCGACAGCCTGTACACCGCCGGGCGGCGCGGGACGGGCGCCACCCTCTTCGTGGAGAAGATCGCGGGCGCGGCGGCCGAGGAGGGCCTGCCGCTC
This sequence comes from Streptomyces sp. NPDC127068, assembly GCF_042724695.1. Taxonomy (NCBI): domain Bacteria; kingdom Bacillati; phylum Actinomycetota; class Actinomycetes; order Kitasatosporales; family Streptomycetaceae; genus Streptomyces; species Streptomyces sp. NPDC127068. Next base: position 42,176 of record NZ_JBHXEN010000024.1, read on the forward strand.
GAACGGGTCGAGGCCCTGGCCCGGCAGGTGAACGAGAACTCCCGCAGCTTCGGGGTGGCCCTCAGTTCGGTGACCACCCCGGCGAAGGGCAGTCCCACCTTCGACCTGCCGTCCGGGGAACTGGAACTGGGCATCGGCATCCACGGGGAGCCCGGGCGGGAGCGCCGGCCGATGATGACCTCCCGGGAGATCGCGGACTTCGCGGTGCACACGGTCCTCGACGACCTCACCCCGAGGAACCCCGTCCTGGTGCTGGTCAACGGCATGGGCGCGACCCCCCTGTTGGAGCTCTACGGGTTCAGCGCCGAAGTGCAGCGCGTCCTCGGGGAGCGGCGGATCACCGTCGCCCGGACCCTGGTCGGCAACTACGTCACCTCGCTGGACATGGCGGGGGCCTCCGTCACCCTCTGCCAGGTGGACGGGGAGTTGCTGCGGCTGTGGGACGCGCCGGTGAGTACGCCCGCGCTGCGTTGGGGCAGATGACCGCGCCGCCCCCTCAGCCGCTCCCCCACCATCCCCCACCAGGAGTTCCCGTGTTGGACACCGAGTTCTTCCTCCGCTGGATGCGGGCCACCGCCACGGCCGTGGACCGTGAGGCGGACCGGCTCACCGCCCTCGACTCCCCGATCGGAGACGCCGACCACGGCAGCAACCTGCAACGGGGGTTCCTCGCGGTGCAGGACGCCCTGGCGGCGGAGGCACCCGAAACCCCCGGCGCCGTGCTGGTCCTCGCCGGCAGTCGGCTGATCTCGACCGTGGGCGGAGCTTCGGGCCCGCTGTACGGAACCCTGCTGCGTCGCACCGGCAAGGCGTTGGGCGGCGCCCCCGAGGTGTCCGACGCCGACTTCGCGCACGCGCTGCGCACCGGGGTCGACGCGGTGGCGACGCTCGGCGGGGCGGCACCCGGGGACAAGACGATGCTGGACGCGTTGGTGCCGGCGGTCGAAGCGCTGACGCAGGGCGGTACGTTCGCCGCGGCGCGGGCCGCCGCCGACACCGGGGCGCAGGCCACGATCCCGATGCTGGCGCGCAAGGGGCGGGCGAGCTACCTCGGCGAACGCAGCATCGGCCACCAGGACCCGGGCGCGACCTCGTCCGCGCTGCTGATCGCCGCGCTCGGCATCGCCCAGGGGGGCGGCGCGGGTGAGTGACACGGTGGGCGGGGGGAACGGCTGGGGCTCATCGGCGGACGCCCGACGCGGTGAACCGGTGGTCGGGATCGTGCTGGTGTCGCACAGCGCGGCGGTCGCCGAAGCCGTGGCGGCGCTGGCGGTGGGCCTGGCGGGCGGCGGTGCGCCCGCCCCGGTGGCCGCGGCGGGCGGCACCGCGGACGGGGGTTTCGGGACCAGCGCGGAGCTGATCTCCGCGGCGGCGGCCCGGGTCGATCGGGGCGCCGGCGTGGCGGTGCTCACCGACCTCGGCAGCGCGGTCCTCACCGTGAAGGCGCTGCTCCTGGAGGGGGACGAACTCCCGGACGGCACCCGGCTGGTGGACGCGCCGTTCCTGGAGGGTGCGGTGGGGGCGGTGGTCACCGCGTCCACCGGCGCGGACCTGGACGCGGTCGCGGCGGCGGCCACCGAGGCGTACGGCTACCGCAAGCAGTGAACGGGCGTGCGCCGGGGCGTGCGTGGTCCCCCGTCACCCCCGGGGGTCCGGGGCGGCGCCCCGGCGGGCCACGAACGCCCGGGCCTGCCGTTCGCCCTCGATGACGGCGGCCCGGTGGCTCTCGATCGGCTGGACCCTGGTGCCGGTGAAGACGATGTAGGTCACGCCGGACGCGACACCACCGGTGCGGGGGTCGGGCGGGATGCCCAGGGCCTCGGCCGCCGCGTACGACGCCTCGCCGATCACCCCGGCCGGGCCGCTGTCACCGACGACCGCGTAGAGCACCTGCTCGCGGTACACGACGGCGACGACGCTGCCGCCCTTGACCCCGTGGTCCGCGTAGCGCCAGCGGCTGCTGGGGGCGGGCACCACGACGAACGGCAGTTGCTCGGCGCTGAGGTAGCGGCCGTCGGACTGGGTGAAGGCCGTCATCGGTGAGAAGTAGGGGTCGGTCCGTTCGTTGCAGTGGGTGCCCCGGCGTCCGTCGCAGTCGATGTCCAGATCGGCCTTCCAGTGGACGACCCCGGTCTTCCCGCACACCGGGACCGTCTCCCGGGCCGCCGAGGCGTCGGTGCGGTACGTGCCCCGTGACACCTGGACGCAGCCGCCCACCGCCGCGAGCAGTTCGGCGGCGGTGACCGGGTCCGCACGGGGGGCCCGTTCGCTTCCCGCTGCCCCCGGGGCGGGGGGAAGGGCGTCGGCGGACAGCGTTCCGGGGACCAGCAGGACGGCACCGAGGGCGGCGGTCGGGACCACCGTTCGCATGAGCACGAGGAACAGACCCTCCATAGACGAATCGTGACGAACCACCACAGAACCGTTGCCGTTCGCCGGACGGTGTCCACCGCGACACGGCCGGACGGACCGGCCGGTCGGGGCGGGAGCGGCGTGTCGTGACCCGTACGGCCCCCTCCTCCGCGAGAGGAACAACCGTCAACCTCTTGATGTGGACTCACCATCCGTGCCATATAGGTCTGTACCAATGCCATCAACCGGAAGGCACCACGGTGCGTCCCATCCCCCCACTCCGTACCTCCGCCGCCCGCGCCCTCCCGCTGGCCGCCGCGGCGCTCCTCCTCACCGCCGGCTGCGGGCTGACCGGCGAGAAACAGGCGGTCGCCCCGCCCGCCGCGCCCATCGGGGTCACCGCGCAGGCCGGTAGCTCCAGCACCGTCCACCTGATGTGGAACCGACCCGGACCGGGCGCCAAGGTCACCGGGTACGAGATCTACCAGGGCGGCAAGAAGGTCAAGGACCTGCCCGGCGAGCAGTACATGGTCGACATCTCCGGACTCAAGCCCTCGTCCTCGTACGCGTTCACCGTCCGCGCCCGGGACGACCGGGGAACCCTCAGCCCCGAGAGCCGCACCGCCACCGCGACCACCCCCAAGGTCACGAAGGCGGACAAGAAGGCGCCCACCGCGCCCGGCGCGCTCGCCGGCCGCGCCCAGGGCAGCCGCAGCGCCCTGCTGACCTGGAAGAAGTCCACGGACGACCAGGGCGTGGTCTCCTACGACATCTACCAGTCGGGCACGAAGATCCACAGTGCGGGCCCGCGGGACGCCCGTACCGTCGTGACTGGCCTGCGGCCCGGCACCGCGTACGTCTTCACCGTGAAGGCCCGGGACGCGGCGGACAACTCGTCGGAGGCGTCCCGGACCGTGCGGCTCACCACCGCCGAGGGCGCGGACGACGGGCGGGACACGGCGCCCACCGACTTCCGGGCGGCGTCCGTGGCGAAGGCCGGGGCGTACCACCTCGAACTGTCCTGGGACCCGCCCGAGACCGACGCGGTCGTGATGCAGTACCGCATCCAGCTCAACCGCGAGCAGACCACCTCCCTGATCTGGGGCGGCGAGCCACCGACCGGGCGCGCGAAGCACAGCTTCTACGTGGACCAGAAGAAGGGGGTGACGTACCGGGTGCGCATCCAGGCGATGCTGCCGGACGGAACGTACGGGGCGTACTCGCAGGAGCGGACCGTGGTGACGGGCGGCTGACGGGGCCGGCGTTCCGCCGGACGTGGGAGTGCGTCACCTGCCCGGTCCGTGCCCGCATGCGGACCGGGGGTTTTGGCCGTTGGCTCGGCTCAGGCAGCACGGACGACTCCCCATTTCGGCGGCGCACGGGACGTTCCGCCAACCGTGCGGCCGGAGGGCAGACACATGCGCACCACCCTGATAGCCGGCCGTGCCGGACTGACCGTGGCCGCCGCCGTGCTCCCGCTGGGGCTCGCGGCGCCCGCCTTCGCCGGAGGCACCGGAGTGTCCGGAATCAGCGTCGTGGCCAGCGGGTCGACGGTGCGGGTCAGCACCGCGGCCTGCGGCCAGGGCGGCACGGCCTCGCTGATGACGGGCACCCAGGCGGCCTTCGCGCAGGGACGGCAGGTCACCCTCGGCACGGGCGCCACCCGGTCCGCGAGCTGGACGGACGTCGGCTCCGGCACGTACACCGTGGCGGTGGTGTGCGCGGACGGCACCACGGCCGGCACCCAGTCGGTGACCGTCAACACGACCCCCACCGTGTCGGCGACCACCGCGCCGGCCGGGGTCCGGGGCGGACTGGGCGGCAGTTCCAGCGACTACCGGAGCGTGACCCTGATGGGCGGTGGTGCCCTGGTCACCGTCGGTGTCGTCGCCGCGGCGCTGTACCTGCGGCGCCGGGCACGCCCGCACCGGCGCTGAACGCCGCGGGCGGGCGTGCGTACGGAGCCGAACTCCGTGGTCCTGCGCAGGGCGAAGCCGAGCCTGCGGTACAGCAGGATCGCCCCGGTGTTCCCGGCCGAGGCGTGCATGAACGAGGTCTCGCCCCGCTCCCCGATCCCCGCCGCCACCGCCCGCACGAGTCGGGTGGCGAGGCCCTGACCCCGGTACGCGGGATCGGTGCACACCGCGCTGATCTCGGCCCAGCCGGGCGGTCGCAGCCGTTCCCCCGCCATCGCGATGAGCGTCCCGCCCCGCCGGATGCCGAGGTACGTGCCGAGTTCGACGGTGCGCGGCAGGAAGGGGCCCGGCCGGGTGCGGGCGACCAGTTCCAGCATCTCGGGCACGTCGGCGGGACCGAGCCGGACCGTCTCGGGGTCGTGGGCGGGCACCAACCCGTCGTCCACCAGTTGCACGCCCTCGTGCTGGGAGGTGGCCGTCCACCCCTCGGGCGGCGACACCCGTACGCCCGGCAGGTGGACCTCCGTGTCCGGGCCGACCAGGTCCGCGAGGTCCAGCCAGTCCTGCGGGCCGGGGTCGTCCGGGAGCCCCAGCCACGGGGAGACGTCCAGCGGATAGCGGACCACTCGGCCGCGCCGCTCGGCGAGGTGCGCGTGCGTCCCGTTGAGCGCGGCGTGCGCCGGGTTGTCGAGGACGTGCGGGACCCCCGTGAGGGCGGTCTCCGGGCTGCGGGCGGGCGCGGGCCTCCCGGTCCCGGCCCCGCGGTCACCGGTGGGCGCGTACGCCTGTGACTGCGCCTGTGACATGGGGTCCCTTTCACTGCGGTGCTGCGCGCGGATGACTGCCACCCGCGTCATCCGGAGCCAAGGAGGAACGCCCCACCGGTATTCCCGAGGCGGTGGAGCGTTCACACGTCCGCAATGCGGCGGCGGCCGGTCAGGGCTCCGGCGGGCCGCTCGCCACCGCCCCCGCCAGCCAGGCCGCGGCGGCCTGGTCGGCGAGGGTCACGGCGACGATCCGGGCGCGCGGTGCGGCCGTCGTCCCGGGCACCGGGTCCAGCAGGAACCGTCCGACGTACCGTCCCCCGGCGGCGGCCCGCAGTTCGATCTCCCCGGCGGGCCAGCCGCAGCGGTCCACGTCATGGGGGCGGCCGTCGACGGTGACGGTGCCGTCCTGTTCGAGCCGGGGCGGGTGACCGAGCAGGGTGCCGTACTCGAACCGGCAGCCGCGCAACCCCAGCACGGCGACGAGTTGTCGGCGCGCCGTCTCGGTGACCGCGTCCGGCGAGCGCCGTCCGATGGCCGCGGTGCCGTGCAGGGCCGTGAGCTGTGCCCCGTCGGTGACCGTGACGGCCTTCAACTGCCGGGCCCGGGTGGCGATCCACGCCACGGTCAGCCCGATCACGAGGAGGAGCAGGGCGGCGACGAGGTCACCGGTGGCGTCGATGCGCAGGGTCCCGTAGGGGCGGGTCAGGAAGAGGTCGAACCACACGGTGGCGGAGAGGGCCGCGAGGACCGCTGCGAGTCGGCTGCCGAGCGCCGCCACCGCGACGACGGCCACGGCGACGGCGAGGGCCAGCACCGCGCCGGTGGTGCGGGTCCGCAGCGGGGTGAGCGCCACGGCGGTGAGCAGGGGGAGCGTCAGGCCGGCGACCAGGGCCAGCCGGTCGCGCGCGACGGGTGTCCGGGTACGCATCGCTGCCTCCCTCGTGCGGTCGGTTTCGGGGCGGGGCGCGGGGCCGTCGCCGTCGTGGCCCGGCGGAGGGACGGGTGCTCGTCCGCACGGACCCGGACCGGGCGGGGCCGGCACGTCCCGCTACGTCCAGCGTCCGACTCCGCGGGCGGACCGGCGACCGCCCCCGCCGTCCTTGACGGCTCCCTGACGGCACCGGGCCAGCGGACGGCCGGGCCCGTCGGCCGGGGCCGGTCAGTGGACGGGCACCCCGCTCAGCTGCGGTTTGCCGCGCGGTACGAGGGCCAGCGAGACCACCGCACCCACCGCGGCCACCACCGCGCCGAGCGTGAAGGCGTCGGCGAAGCCGCCGGGGGTCGCCCGGTCGATGCCGGCGGCGGCCACGGTGGAGACCACCGCGACCCCCACCGAGCCGCCGACCTCGTGGAAGGTGTTGACGACTCCGGAGGCGAGGCCCGACTCCTGCGGCTCCACCAGGGCCAGTGCGGTCGCCGTCGCCGTGACGAACACCGCGCCGATCCCCAGCGAGGCGAAGGTGAGCCCGGGCAACAGGACCGTGTACACCGGGGTTCCGCCGTCGAGGGCCGCCAGGGGCAGGCATCCCACGGCCGCGACCACCAGACCCCCGACCGCGGTCGGCTGGGCGCCGATCCGTCCGACCCACCGGGACCCCAGATGGGCACCCGCCGCGGTGCCCACGGCGACCGGCAGGAACAGCAGGCCGGTGCGGAACGCGCTGTGTCCGCGCACGTGTTGGAGGTACACGCTGCCGAGGAAGAAGAACGACAGCAGCAGCGCGGTGGCGACCAGCATGAGGAACGCGCCCGCCAGCACCGGGCGCCGGGTGAACATCCGCAGGTCCATCAGCGGGGCCCGGCTCGCGCGTTCGACGCGCCAGAAGAGCCCGTACAGCGCGACGGAGCCGAACAGGCACAGCAGGGTGACGGCATCGGCCCACCCCTGGTCGCCGGCCCTCACCAGACCGTAGATCAGGGCGCCGGTGCCGGCGGTGACGAGGAGCGCGCCCGGTACGTCCAGGCGGGCGGGACGAGCGGGGCGGGCGGCGACCAGGGCGGGCAGGACCGCCAGGACCGCGATGCCGACGGGCACGTTGAGGTAGAACGCCCACCGCCAGCCGGGGCCGTCGGCCAGCGCCCCGCCGATGAGCACGCCGGCCGCGGAGCCGGAGCCTCCGACGGCCGCCCACACCCCGAGGGCCCTGGTGCGCTCGGCGCCGTGGAACATCGTGGTGACGAGGGAGAGCGCGGCCGGGGACAGGAGCGCCGCGCCGACCCCCTGGGCCATGCGTCCGCCGAGCAACTGCGGTGCGTTCTGGGCGAGTCCGGTCAGCAGGGAGGCCGTGGTGAAGACGAGTATCCCGACGGCCATCATCCGGCGGGCTCCGAAGGCGTCGGCGAGGCGCCCGCCGAGCAGCATCAGCCCGCCGAAGCAGAGCGTGTAGGCGGTGACCGCCCAGGTCAGCGCGGACCGGGTGAGGTCGAGGTCGACGGCGAGGTCGGGCAGCGCGACGTTCACGACGGTGACGTCGAGGATCAGGACGAACTGGGCGAGACAGATGACCGCGAGCGCGGTCCAGCGGCGCGGCTCGGGCGCGTGGTGGGCGCTGCCGTGCGGGTCCGGGTGGGCTCCGTGCGGGTGCGCCGGGTCAACGTCGGGATCGGGATCGGCGGGGGGCCGGGAACAGGGCATGGCGGTTCCTCCGTGCGCAGGGGTGCGCCTCGACGGGCGGGGGCAGGGTGCGTCGACCGGGGCGTGACGGGGTCCCGGGGCGCCGGGTGATCGGGCAGGTCCGGGCCCGGGTCGGCGGCTCGACCGAACGAACTGAACTGTACCGTACAGATCAGTTCACATGAACTCAACCGTTCAGTTGCTGATAGGCTGCCCGCATGAGCGGCGACCTCCCCCACCCCGCCCCCAGCGGCCCCCGCGCCGAGCGCAAGCGGCGGGACATCATCGCGGCGGCGCGCACCCTGTTCCTCCGGGACGGCTTCGGTGTCGGCATGGACGCGATCGCCGCTGCCGCCGGGGTCTCCAAGGTGACGGTGTACAACCACTTCCGCAGCAAGGAAGCCCTGTTCACGGCGGTCGTGGCCGGGGCCCTCGACGAACCGCTGACCGCGACGGACGCCGCCGCTCCGCTCGCCGGGCTCACCGAAGCAGCGGACCTCCGCGGAGCGCTGACCGAGGTGGCCAGGTCCTGGGTGCGCTCGGTGAGGGACAACGAGGACGTGATCGCCCTGCGCGCCCTCGTCGCCGCGGAGCAGCACCGCTTCCCCGAACTCGGCGACGCCTGGCGGCGCCACGGCCCGACCGGCCATCATCCCGAGGTGGCCGCAGCGCTGCGCACCCTGCACGCACGGGGTCGTCTCGCCATCGGGGACGTGGAGGTGGCCGTCCTCCAGCTCTACGCGCTCTTCGTCTTCCCGCACCTCGTCGTCGGCCAGTACGGCACGACGCTGGACGACGAGGCCACGGAGAAGCTGCTCGACGCCGGGGTGGGCATGTTCCTGGCGTACTACGCGACCGGGCGGGCCGCCGACGCCTGACGCCCCGACACGGCGGGCGGGGCGGGCCGGACAACAGCAGAAGCGCCCGGGGGGCGATTCACCCCGGGCGCCCGCTGGTCAGTGACCGCTGAGCGAAGGCGCTCAGCAGGAGAGGTTGCCTCCCGTGGGGACCCCGAGGAGCGCGGCGAAGCGCTGGTAGTTGTTGATCCGGCTCTGGACCTGCGCGGGGTTGCCGCCGTTGCACTCCAGGGCACCGTTGATGCTGCGGATGGTCTGGCCGAAACCGGCGCCGGTCACCATCGCGTGGTGGCCCGTCATGGTGCCGGGGCCGGACTGGGTGTTCCAGTACCACAGGGCGGTCTTCCAGGCGACCGCCGGATCGGTCTGCACCAGCGAGGGATTGCGGAGCAGGTCGATGCCGAGCGCGTCACCCGCGGCCTTGTAGTTGAAGTTCCAGCTGAGCTGGATGGGACCGCGCCCGTAGTAGGCGGCCCGCCCCGCGGGGCAGCCGTAGGGCTGCGTCGCGTCGCAGTAGTGCGGGTAGTTGGCGGTGTTCTGCTCCACCACGTGCACGAGACCGCCGGTCTCGTGGCCGATGTTGGCGAGGAAGGCCGCGGCCTCCTGCTTCTTGACCGTCTCACCGCCGGTCATCGCGAACTCGGGGTAGGCGCTCAGCGCCTCCTTCAAACCGGCGTACGTGTAGAAGGAGTTGCGGCCCGGGAACATCTGGTGGAACTGCGACTCGGTGACGACGAAGGTGCCGGCGGGGGTCTCGGGACCGGACGGGTCGGTCTCGCACGCGTACGGGTCCCAGAACCAGGTGGAGACGGTGGGGTCGTAGCCGGGGTTGGCGTGCTCGGCGATGTATGCCTTGCCGTCGCGGTAGCGGACGACGTCGCCCACCGCGTAGGAGGTGCCGGGGGTCCACGCCTGGTAACTCGAACAGGGCGCGGCCACGGCCTGGGTGGCGGGCAGGGCGACCGTGATGCCGGTGGCGATGGCCAGGGAGGCGAGCGCGGCGGTGAGGCGTCGCTGGGACATGCGTCTACTCCTCGTGCGTACGGCCTCGCCGGGGGTCTTCGGGACGGAGCACGTCCCGTGCACGTGCCGGTAGGGGCGGCGGGTGCGCGACGGGCGGACCGCGGTGGGGGGCGGGATGCCACTCAATCGCCTTGGTCTGTACCAGTCAAGGGTTTAGACCATTCTGCCCGCGTGAACCGGCCGCACCGTCCGCCCGGAAGCCCTTCCTCGGTCCTTCCCCGACCCTTCCCGCAAGCAATCAGTGCACGGAAACGGCCCCTTGGGTCCTGTTCACCCTCTGACCTCCCCAACCATCCGCCGTAGACGTCGATATGAGGGTGCATCAGTACGGTACGCAGGGGGCGGCAGTGCAACGGGCGCACTGCACACGCTTGCCCGCGCCCGCGTCGTCGGGGACCCGATCAGGTCAGGACCGGCCGCCACCGGTCCGACCCCGTTCAGAGCGAGAACGACTCGTGGTGCACCCGTGAGCCCGGCACCCCGGCCTCCGCGAGGGCGGACAGCGCGGCCCGGGTCAGCCGGGGCGGGCCGCACACGTAGACGTCCCGCCGGGCCAGGTCGGGAACCAACCGGCGCAGGCTGCGCGCATCCAACGGCACCCGGTAGCCGTCCGGGTCGCTGACCGAGTAGACGACGCGCAGGCCCCGCTCGGCGGCGATCCGGTCGAGCTCCCCGCGCAGCACCAGATCGGTGGCGCTGCGGGCCCAGTAGACGAGGACCGTGTCCCCGGGCAGCGTCTCGAACAGCGCCCGCAGCGGGGTGATCCCGACGCCGCCCGCGAGCAGCAGCGACTTGCCGGTCTTCGCCCGGGACGCGGTGAGGCCCCCGTAGGGGCCCGCAGCCCAGACCCGGGTGCCCGGCGCGATCCGGGCGAGGGCACGGCTGTGCTCCCCGACGCCCTTGACGGTGATCCGCAACGAACGGCCGTCCGGGGGCGCCGACAACGAGTAGGGGGTGGCGGTCCGCCACAGCCCGGGCGCGAGGAAGCGCCACCGCATGAACTGGCCAGGTCTGGCGCGTAGTTGGTCCAGCCGTCGCCCGGTCAGGTACACCGAGACCACGTCCGGGGCCTCCGGCCGCACCTCGGAGACGAGCAACCGGTGTCTCCGTGCGCTGCGGACGGGCCCCAGGACGCGGAACCACACCAACAGGGCGGCCACCGTCCCGTACCCGGCGTACCAGGTGATCCGGGCGGCCCGGTCGCCGATGAAGTGGGCACCGGACGACAGTTGGTGCCAGAAGCCGAGGTACACCGCGAGGTAGGTGAGGAGGTGGAGGACGTGCCAGGTCTCGTAGCTGACCCGGCGCCGGGCCGCCCGGGCGGACAGCGCGGCGACGCACAGGAACAGCAGGAAGGCGCTCGCGGCCTGCACCATGTTCGGGTAGCCGAGGACGGCAGCGGTCTCGTCCACGAGGTTCCGCTCCTCGGTGACGGACTTGCCGCTCAGGATCAGCAGGACGTGGGCCACCATCAGCGACACGGTGATCCGGCCGCCCCGCGCGTGCCAGCGGGCGAGCCGGTCGGTGCCGAGCGTCCGGTCCAGCCACGGCACCCGGGCCATCAACAGCAGCAGTACGGCGGCGGCGTAGCCGGCGAGCAGCCCGGTGGCGCGCCCCGCGTCGGTGAGCCGGCCCCCCGCGCCCCCCGCGGGCGCGGCGCCGAACCACCACAGGCAGAGCACGGCCAGGGCCCCCGCCCCGACCAGCGCCTGGGCGATCACCACGGCCGGCCGCACGGCGGGTCCGGTGGCCACCGCACGGCGGGGGTGCAGCGGGGGCGGGTGGAAGGTGCGCAGGGGTTCGGGCACGTGGGTCTCCTCCGGTCGGTAGTCCGTTGCGAGGAGGGGTACGTGAGCGGGTCCGGCACGGTTCACGCGGTGGGCACGCCCGGCGGGAAAGGCCGGATCGCAGCGCCGGGAGCCCTCACCGCAGCCCTTCGGCCAGTGGCCCCAGGGACAGGACGGGCAGGTGGTTGAGCAGGGCCGACAGCAGGGCCACCCCGGTGGCCAGCGCGACGAAGGTGACGCCCGTCGTGCGGAGGGTACCGGCCGTGGTGGCCGTGGAACGCCCCCGGGCCAACCGGCCCGCGAGGGCGAGCAGGAACACCATCGGGAGGTAGCGGCCGAGGAGCATCACCGCGCTCATCAGCAGGTGGTGGAAGTCGGTGGCCCCGTTGAAGCCCGCCATCGCGCTGCCGTTGCTCACCACGCCGGAGGTGTAGGCGTAGACCAGCTCGGTCAGTCCGTGCGGCCCCGGTTCGCCCATGGAGGAGCGGCCGTGGCCGAGGGCGAGGGCGAGCGCCGCGGACAGCAGGATCGTGGCGGGGGCGACGAGCGTGTACAGGGCGACGTACCGGATCTCGTGGTGCCCGAGCCGTTTGCCCAGGTACTCGGGGGTGCGGCCGACCATGAGGCCGCCGATGAACACGGCGACCAGCACGGCCACCAGCAGCCCATACAGTCCGCTGCCGGTACCGCCGGGGGCGATCTCACCGAGCATCATCGCGCTCAGCAGCACCCCGCCGCCGAACGCGGTGAAGCTGTCGTACGAGGCGCCCGACGCGCCGTCCGCGCTGGCGGTGGCCGCGAGGGCGAAGAGGGTGGAGCCGGCGACGCCGATCCGGGTCTCGGTGCCCTCGTACGGGCCGCCGACCGCCTGCGGCACCGTTCCGCCCGCGGTGCCCTGCGCGGCGGAGCCGGCGACGGCGAGCAGCGTGAACAGGGCGCCGGCGACGCCCAGGAGGGTCCACCCCTGGCGGGTGGAACCGACGAGCCGCCCGTAGGTGCGCAGCAGCGCGGTCGGGATCAGCAGCATCAGGACGACGGACAGCGCGTGTGACCACGCCGAGGGGTTCTCGAAGGGGTGGGCGCTGCTCGCGTTGAAGAAGCCCCCGCCGTCCCCGGACATCAGTTTGATCGACTCCCAGGACCCCACCGGGCCGCCGGGAAGGCTCTGCGGGCCGCCCGTGACGGTGGTCACCGACTGCGGGGCGTCGAGGTTCTGCGGGACGCCGAGCGCGATGAACACGAGTCCGGTGACGACGGCGAGCGGCAGCAGCACCCGGAACAGGGTGCGGATCAGGTCGACCCAGAAGTTGCCCAGGTGGTCGGTGTCCCGCCGCACCAGGCCACGGATCAGCGCCAGGGCGACGCAGATGCCCACGGCGGCGGAGGCGAACGCCTGGGTGCCGAGGCCCGCCATCACGGCCAGGTGCCCGGTGGTGTCCTCGGCGACGTAGTTCTGCCAGCTGGTGTTGGTGGTGAAGCTGACGGCCGTGTGCAGGGCGAGCCGCCACGGCATGCCGGGGTGTCCGGTGGACCAGGGCAGTCGGCCCTGGAGCGTGAAGAGGGCGAACAGGGCGACGACGCCCGCCGCGGAGAACGCGAGCAGGGCGGTCAGATAGTGCCGCCAGTCCTGCTCGCGGTGCGGGTCCACGCCGCAGAACCGGTACAGGAGCCGTTCCGCGCGGGTGTGTCGGTCGCCGTCGAGGACCCGGGCGAGGTGGTCGCCGAGGGGCACGTGCAGCCCCACCACCACCGCCACCACGAGGGTGGTCTGGAGCCAGCCGTGCACCTCAGGCCCCCTTGCCGGGCCGGAGCCGGTCGAGCGCCGCGTTCAGCGGGGCGACGCTCACCACCGGCTCCCCCAGGACGCCGAGCGCCCGACCGGTGGTGTGCGCGGTCACCAGGGTCCGCACGGCGTCCTCGGTCAGGCCCCGCCGGGCGGCCACCCGTGGTGTCTGGAGCCGGGCGTACGCGGGGCTGATGTGCGGGTCGAGTCCGCTGCCACTCGCGGTGACCGCGTCGCCCGGGACGGCCGGGCGGGCGGGGGCGTCACCGCGGACCGGTGTGACCACGGCCCGGGCGTGGTCCTCGCCGGGCCGGGCGCACCCGACGGCGACGCCGGCGTACCGGGCGCGGAACGGGCGCGCGGGACAGGGCTGGTTGAGGCTCACCACCCGGGTGACCCGACCGGTGGTGCCGTGCGCTCGGTACACCCCGAGTACCGCGCCGACGCCGTCCGCGGTGCAGTAGGGCCGGCCGCCGTCGACGCCCTCCCGCAGCCCGATCGCCCTGCTGCGGGCGCAGACCAGGGTCAGCAGGCTCGGCACGCCGGGGGTGCTGGCGACGGGCGGGGTGTCGACGGTGGACTCGGGGCCCAGGTTCCCGGCGGCGGAGGCCGAGGCGTCGTAGCCGGTGCCGGCGTGCGAGGGGCGGGGCTGGAAGTAGCCGGGCAGCGGTTCGCCGTCGGCGTCCTCGAAGGACTGGCCGATCAGCTCGCTGCCGAGCCGCTCGCCGTCCGGGCCGGTGAGCGGCGAGCCCTCGGCGCGGTCGCGCAGCCCGGGCACCTGTGCGGCGGCGGTCATGCCCAGGGGGTAGGCGAGTCCGAGGAGCACGGTCAGGGCCAGCACCACGCGGATCGCGGTGAGCGGGGGACCCCACCGGGCGGGCAGCCAGGGGCGTCGGTTCATGGTCGGTAGCCTCGGGATCAACGGCTCGCGCAGGAGCGACGGAACGGGTGAGCGGGGGGGCGGCCGGGTGGGCGGGCCGGCTGCCGACGCTAGGCCCCTCCGGCCGGGCCGTCGGCGGTCCATGACGCGACGCATACGGTGAACCCCCGCGCCCTGACGGGACGCTGACGCGGCGGCGGGCGGCCGGACCCGGGCAAGTGGGGCGCCGACGGTGATGGCGTGTTCTCGGCGCCCCCGGTGGCCGGATCGGCGGTGCGGCCCTTGCCGGGGCGGCGGGATCACCGGAAGCCGTTCCCCGTCAGTCACCGGGGCGGGGCCGCGCATGCTGACGTCATGGACCGTGGGCCGTCTGCTGGACCTGCTGGTGGCCGTCGGGTGCGGTGATCCGACCTCGGACGGCCCGGCCCCGGTTCCGGTCCGCAACGACGCCCGCGACGCTCCCGGGTCGACACCCCGGCACCGACCCGCGGCCCCCACCCCGAGTGGGCGCGGCGCCGCGCCCCCGCCTCGGGCACCACCCCGTGCGACCACCTGACTGTCTGGAGGGTGCCGGCGAGGAATCCCTCGTCCCGGCCCGTGACGAGGCCGCCGCCCTCGCGCGCACGGTAAGCACCGCATCCGCGAGGTGAACGCGGTCCACCGGGCGCGGGCCGCGCGTTCCGGCGACCGGCTGGCGGACGCGGGGGCCCGCGGTCAGCGCACCCGGCGCCCGGCACGTCGGGACGCGCTCCCTGCCGTGCACCGCGGCGGAACGCGCGGACGCCTCCTGCACCGGTCCGGCCCGCGACCGGGGGGGCGCTCCCCCGCGAGGACGACCACCCGCACTTCTGCCTGGCGCAGACGACGGCCGACCCGAATCCCTATCGGGTCGGCTCCCCCGGCATCACCCGGATCGCCCGGGCCGTCACCGACGCGGTGGCCGAAGCCGGGCCGGTCGCCCGGCGGCCCCGCGCCCGCACCGCGCGCTCACCCGGACGGATGAGCGCGGGCGCACCGCGCCGGTTCACGCGGTGGGTTCGAACCAGGTGGGCGTGTCGGCGAGCGCGTGCTTGATCCGGGTGAGGCTGAACTCGTTGAGGTCCGGCAGCGCGTCGAGCGGGAACCAGCCCACCTCCAACGACTCGTCGTCGTTGACCCGCGCCTCGCCGCCCACGGCCCGGCACCGGAACGTGATGTCCATGTACTGGCACACGTCGCCGTTGGGGTAGGACACCGGTTCCAGCGCCTGGACGAGCACCACGCGCTCCGGCACGCAGCGCACGGCCGTCTCCTCGTACACCTCGCGCACCGCACAGGCCGCGGGCTGCTCTCCCGGCTCCGGGATGCCGCCGACGACCGACCACGCGCGGTTGTCGCTGCGCCGCCCGATGAGCACCCTGCCCTCGTCGTCGAAGACGATGGCCGTCACCCCCGGGAGCCAGAGCAGTTGATGACCCGCGGTGTCCCGCAGGGCGGAGATGAATTCAGGAGTAGCCATGCGACCGACGATAGGGCCTGGGCGCCCAAGGGCGCCCGCCGGTCGGCCGGTTCACCCGGTGGTGGATTCCCGGCGCGTCCGAAGCCGGACGGCGACCGCCCCGCCGAGGCCACCGGCCGCGACCAGCACCAGCAGCACCTCGGGCAGGATGCCCAGCCGGGTGGCGGGGGTGCTGCTCGACCGCAGCGGCACCTCGGCGACCAGCGTGTCAGGGGTGAACATCCCGGTGCGGTCGGCGACCCGGCCGTCGGGCATGATCACGGCGCTGACCCCGCTGGTGACCGGCACCACGACGGTGCGGCTGTGCTCGACGGCCCGGACCCGCGACATCGCGAGCTGCTGGTAGGTCATCTCGCTGCGCCCGAAGGTGGCGTTGTTGCTCGGCACCGACAGCAGCTGGGCCCCTTCGGTGACCGTGTCGCGCACCGCCCAGTCGAACGCCGCCTCGTAGCAGGTCGCGATGCCCACCCGGGCGCCCGCCATGGTGAAGACCCCGGGCTCGGAGCCCCGGCTGAAGTCCTTGCGGACCATGCTCGCGTCGCTGCTGACGGCGCTGATGATCGACCTGAGCGGAAGGTACTCGCCGAACGGCTGGATCTGACGCTTGTCGTAGGTGTCCACGGGGCCCTTCTCCGGGTCCCAGAGGATCTGCTGGTTGAGGAGCCGGCCGTCCTCGGTGGTGACGACCCCGCCGACGGCGATCGGCACGCCGATCGCCGCCACCGCACGCTCGATGACGTCACGTGCGTCCTCGTTGCGGAAGGGGTCGATGTCGGAGGAGTTCTCCGGCCACAGCACGAGGTCCGGCTGTTCGACGCGCCCCCGGGCGACCTGCGCGGCGAGGCGTTCCGTCTCCTTGACGTGGTTGTCGAGGACGGCCCTGCGCTGTGCGTTGAAGTCGAGCCCCAGCCGGGGGACGTTGCCCTGGATCGCGGCGACCGTCGTCGTGCCGTCCTCGGCGGCGGAGCTGACCAGCGGGCGCGCGGCGAGGGCCGCCAGCAGGGGCAGGGCGAGCGCCACCGCGGCACCGGCGGCGGTGACCCGCCGGAGGGCCGTTCCGCGCCGTGCGGCAACCCCCAGCGACACCGCCTCGTACAGGCCGTATCCGCACAGGACGACGGCGAAGCCGAGGACGGGGGTCCCGCCGAGCGCGGCCAGCGGCAGGAACACGCCGTCGGCCTGCCCGAAGGCCACCTTGCCCCAGGGGAAGCCGTGGAACGGCACGCGCGCGCGGGCCGCTTCTCCGGCGATCCACAGGGCGGCGGCCCACACCGGCCAGGCGGGCAGCCGGGACACGGCGGCGGCTGCGGCGCCGACCAGTGCCACGAACGCCGCTTCGATGGCCACCAGTGCGAGCCAGGGCCCGGGCCCCACCTCGACGCCCGTCCAGACGAGCAGCGGCAGCAGGAAGCCGAGGCCGAAGGCGTACCCGCTGCCCAGTCCGGCCTTCCAGGACCGTCCGCGGACCGACCACGCGAACCCCGCGAACGCGGGCAGCGCCAACCACCACAGGGTGCGCGGCGGGAAACTGACGTAGAGGAGCACTCCGGAGAGCGCCGCGACCACGGCGGGTACGAGCCGCAGCGCCACGCGCCTCGTCAACGACGGCCGCGCGGTGTCCGCGGGCTCCGGGGTGAGGCGCTCCGGCTCGTCGGTCGGAGTGGCGATGACGGTCACCCCAGGAGTCTACGACCCGGCCGCGGCGCCCCCGGACCCCGCGAGACGATCTCGCCGAACCCATCCACAAACCACGGCACCAGCGGTTACCGTGAGCCACAGCCCCGCACGAACGGCCACATCCCAGGGCCGCCGGGGCCCGTCATGACGTCGGGGGGACGACGGATGGGGACATGGAGCAACACGGGGGCCGCGGGCCACACGGGGCGGACCCGGGGTGCCCCGGGCGGGGGGCCGGAGGTTCCCGCGTTGGTGTCGGACGCCCGTACGGTCTCCGATCCCGTCGGCATGGTGCTGCTGGGTGTCTGCGCGGGCTGGGCGCTGATGAGCGCCGCGGCGAGCGGCGGCCGTCCCGAGGGGGTGCTGCTCGCGGTGCTGGCCGTGTCGGCGGCGTACGCGTTCGGGCGGATCTACGGGGCGTTGCTCCCGGTGGGCGCCCTCGTCACGACCGCCCTGGTGGGCCTGGTCCTCGCGTTCCTGTTGCCGCACGTGCGCACCGCGCCGGAGGGTTCGTCCCCGCTCGGCCACGGCGGCGCCACCGCGGCGCTGCTCGCCCTGGCCGCGGGAGCGGCGTGCTGTGCGGCGTGGGTGACGCACAGCGTGCTGGCGCGCCGCGCGCTGTGGGCCCTGGCCCTGTTGATCACGGCGGCGGCACCGGTGCTCGATTCGATGGCGGGACTGACGCTCTGTGTCGGCATCCTGCTCTGTTCGCTGGCGGCGGCCCGGCTGGCCCGTCGGGCATTCGGTCTGGGTGCCCTGGCGGCGGGGGCGGCGGGGGTGGCCGCCGCTGCGTGGGCGGTCGCCGACGATGCGCTGCCGGACGGCTTGATGTCCTTGTTGGAGGGCCAGCTCACGCCGTACCGGGTGTTGCTGTGGCGGGACGCGCTGGAGATGGCGCAGGACCATCCGGTGCTCGGGGTGGGACCGGACCGTTTCGGGGAGCTGAGTCCGACGGTGGCGGAGTCCCTGGTCCCGGACGGCCGTCCGCACTCGGCGCTGCTCCAGCAGGCGGCCGAGCAGGGCTTCGTGGGCGTGGCACTGCTGGCCCTGGCGTTCGGCTGGGTGTTGTTCGCCCTGTTGCGCTCGCCGCGGCCGACGGTGGTGGCGGTGACGGCGGGGGCCGCACTGACCGCGGTGGCGGCGCTGGCGGCGATCGGTGACGCCCTGAGCTTCACGGCGGTCACTGTGGGCAGCGGTCTGCTCGCGGGGATGGCGACCGCCCGGCCGTTGGCCCTGGAGCGGTGGTGAGTGCGGGCGGCCGGGTGCCGGTCAGACGGCGGTGGGCGCCGGGGGCGTGGTCGGCGGGCGCAGTCGGTCGCGGATGATCCGCACGGCGGCCTCCGCGTCGTCCACGGTGACGGTGAACTTGCGGCCGTCGCCGAGGCTGAGGACCACGCCCTCGCCGCGGCGGACGATCACGGCGGTGCCGATCTCGGGGCGCCAGCGGTAGCCCCAGCCGCCCCATTGGCGGGGGGTGACCGTGGGGGCGAAGTCCGCGTCGACGACCTGGGCGAGCGGGATGCGGCGGCGCGGCAGACCGATGTGTCCGCAGCGGACCTCCAGGGAGTCCTGGTCGACGCGGACCGCGACGTGGACGAAGGCCAGCGTGCCGAACAGCACGAGCAGGCCGGCGGCGATGCAGCCGACGACCGACATGACCAGGGCGAGGACGCCGCTGTTCCATTCGGACACGACGGCCAGTTCGATGCCGAGCGCCACACAGGCCGCGCCCGCGAGGGCGAGCAGCCACTGCACGCGGTTGCTCGCTCGTCCGGTCCAGATCTCGACGGGGGCCTCGATGGGGCCCCGGTCGCCCTGCGGGTGGTCCCTCATGGTGTCGAGAGTACAGACGACCCGCCGGCCCGGCACCGGAGCACGGAGCGTGACTGCGGGGTGTCGCCGGAGGTCAGCGGGCCTGGCTGAGCGCCGCCAGAAGCCGTCCCTCGGGGTAGGCGAGGGCCCGCTCGGCGAGGGTCGCGGGCCGTCCGCCGTGCAGGACTGTGACCGATCCGACAGGGGCGGCGTCCGGGGCGGGGGACGCGCCGAGGCGGCGGAGCACCTGGGCGGCGACGGCGCCCGCGGAGCCGTGCAGGATCAGGGCCGGCGGGTCCTGGAGCCCGCCCTCGTCCCCCGGGCGTCCCAGGGCGGTCCTGACCCGCTCGGCGACCAGTTCGTAGTGGGTGCAGCCCAGGACGACGGCCCTTACTCCGTCCGGGGTACGGGCCGCCGCCGCGGCGATCGCCCGGTCGACGGCGTCCTCGTCGGCGTACTCGATGGCGTCGGCGAGGCCCGGGCAGGGCACTTCGGTGACCTGCGCGCCGGAGGCGAAGTCGGCGATCAGGCCGCGCTGGTAGGCGCTGCCCGTGGTGGCGGGCGTCGCCCAGATGGCGAAGGGTCCGCCGCCGGCGGCGGCGGGCTTGATCGCGGGGACGGTGCCGACCACCGGGAGCGCCGGTTCGAGCCGGGCGCGCAGCGCGGGCAGGGCGTGCACGGTGGCGGTGTTGCAGGCGACGATCAGGGCGTCGGCGCCGCACTCGGCGGCGGCCCCGGCGACGGTGAGGGCACGCCGGGTGAGGTCCTCGGGGGTGCGCGGTCCCCACGGCATGCCGTCGGGGTCGCTGGACAGCACGAGGTCGGCGTCGGGGCGCAGTCTCCGTACCGCCGCGGCGGCGGCGAGCAGTCCGATTCCGGAGTCCATGAGCGCGATCTTCACCCGGTCACCATAGACGATGGGCCGGTGCGGCCTGGGGGCCGTGGGGGACACTGCGCGGGTGAGCGCGATGGTCTGGATTGCCGTGGTGTCCGCCGCCGCCTGGGGGTGGCTCCTGCTCGGCCAGGGGTTCTTCTGGCGCACCGACGTGCGGCTGCCGCCGGGGCGGGCGCCGCTCGTGTGGCCCCCGGTCGCGGTGGTCGTCCCGGCGCGGGACGAGGCCGGGATGCTGCCGCTGTCCCTGCCCTCCTTGCTGGCCCAGGACTACCCGGGGCCGTTCGAGGTCTTCCTGGTGGACGACGGCAGTACGGACGGTACGGGGGCGCTGGCCCGGGAGCTGGGCGAGCGGTACGGGGGGCCGCGGCTGACCGTGGCCTCACCGGGCGAGCCGCCCGACGGCTGGACGGGCAAGCTGTGGGCCGTGCGGCACGGCATGCGGCTGGCCCGCGGGGGCGCCCCGCGGTACCTGTTGCTCACGGACGCCGACATCGCCCACGCACCGGGCAGTCTGCGGGAGTTGGTGGCGGCGGCCGAGACGGGCGGTCACGACCTGGTGTCGCTGATGGCCCGGCTCCGGGTGGCGAGCGCCTGGGAGCGGCTGGTGGTTCCGGCGTTCGTGTACTTCTTCGCGCAGCTGTACCCGTTCCGCCGGGTGCGGCGGGCCGGGAGCCGGACGGCCGCGGCGGCGGGCGGCTGTGTCCTGCTGCGGTCGGCGGCGGCGGAGCGGGCGGGGGTGCCGGAGGCGATCCGGCACGCGGTGATCGACGACGTGTCGTTGGCGCGGGCGGTGAAGTCCACCGGCGGCCGGATCTGGTTGGGGCTCGCCGACCGGGTGCACAGCGTGCGGCCCTATCCGCGCCTCGGTGACCTGTGGCGGATGGTGGCGCGCAGCGCCTACTGCCAGCTCCGTTACCAGCCGCTGCTGTTGGTGGGGACGGTGGTGGGTCTGGTGGTGGTGTACCTGGTGCCGCCCGCGGTGGTGGTGGCGGGGCTCTGGGCCCGCCCGCCGTCGGTGGCGCCGGCCCTGCTCGGGGGGTTCGGGTGGCTGGTGATGACGGTGACGTACGTCCCGGTGCTGCGGTACTACCGGCAGAGCCTCTGGCTCGCCCCGACGCTGCCGTTCACCGCGCTGCTGTACCTGCTGATGACGGTGGACTCGGCGGTGCGGCACCACCGCGGGCGCGGCGCGGCGTGGAAGGGCCGGACGTACGCGGGCCCCGGTCGGGCGCCGCAGGTGGCTCCGGAGGAGCGGTGACGCGCAGGTCGCGCGCCCCGCTCCCCCGGTGCGTTCCCGGGCGGTGCGCGAGGGTCACTTGCGGCCGGGGGTCCAGGTGAGGCCCCATCCGTAGGCGTGGTCCACGGTCCGTTGGATGCCGATGCCCGGTTCGGGCACCAGGTAGCGGGCTTCGCGGCGGACCACCAGGTCGCCGTCCTCCTGGGTGAGCAGGGCGAGCGCACAGACCGGTGAGGTGACGGTGCACTCGTCGAGGAAGAACTCGACCGGTGCCCCGTGCTGGGGTCGCAGGGTCACGGTGGCGTGCAGGTCCGCGAACGAGTCGGCGCCCTCGTAGATCATCACGAAGACGAGGACCCGGCGCAGTGCGGTGCGGTGGTCGAGGTTGATCGTGAGGTTCTCGCCGCCCTCCGCGGCGCCCGTGCGGTCGTCGCCGTCGAGGTGGACGTACGGGGGCTCGTGCAGGGCGCCGTACGCGTGGCCGAGGGCCTGCACCACTCCCTTGCGCCCGTCGGTGAGTTCGTACAGGGCGCACAGGTCGAGGTCGAGGTTCCGGTGGGGGCCGCGGGGCCTGCGCCACCGGGAGCCGCGGTCCTGGGGGCGTTCCCGTACGCCCCAGTTGAGGTTCACGCGCAGCGTTCCGCCGGTGCCGCCCTGTTTGGCCAGCGACACCGCGGGGGCGTCCTTGGTGAGCGTGACCTTGCTCAGCCGTACCGGGGTGGCGGGCGGGTCGGGGGTCCGGGCGGGTGCGTGGGTCGGAGTCGGAACCGCGGGCGGGGTCGGGGTGACCGGGGGCGGGGCGTCGGGTGCGGGGGCGAGTGCGGTGGGGGTGACCCCGAAGTCCTCGGCGAGGGCCCGGCGCCCCTCTCCGTAGCCCTGGCCGACCGCGCGGAACTTCCAGCCGCCTCCCCTGCGGTACAGCTCGCCGAGGACCAACGAGGTCTCCACGGTGGCGTCCGCGCAGTCGAAGCGCGCCAGTTCCGTTCCGTGTGCCGCGTCGAGGACGCGGACGCCGGGCCGCGACACCTGCCCGAAGGTGCCGCTCGCAGTGGACACGGCGAGCACGATCCGCTCGACGGCGTCGTCCACGCGGGCCAGGTCCACGGCCAGGGTGTCGGTGAGCCGGTCGTTCCCGCCGCGCCCGTCCTCGTACCGGACCGCGGTGGCCGGGCGGCCCGGCCGGATGACGTCTCCGTCTCCGCGCACCCTGCCTCCCGCCAGGAGCAGCGCCACGGAGTCCACCCGCGGGACGCCCGGCCCCGCCCCCCACTCCAGTTCCACCCGCACGGCGGCCGTCGGTACGACGGCGTTGGTGCCCTTCGACATGGTCATGTGTGCCCCCTCCTGAGCGTCCGCCGCCGCACACCGCAGCCGGGCGTCCACGGCCGACCCGGTCCCCGGTGCACGCGGCCCCTGTTCGTTCGTTCCCGGAGCCGGTCCCTTGCCCCACGGGCAAGCGGAGGTGGACTCCGGCGAATGCGGATGATCACTGGTCAACCACCGGTAACCACCCTCGGAATCGCCCTCCTTACACGATCCTTACGCCATAGTGCGACCGTTTTTTCCGAATTCACTCGTATTGGCGATCAGCGGCTACGTCCGGCACGGAAAACAACCCTCTTATCTGTCTCCCCAACCAGCACATCGTGGGCTTAACTTAGGTGCCATGACCTCCCCCCGCTCCACCTATGGCGGCGGTTACTACTCCGCGCCGTCCTTCAAGGACACTCCGATCTACGACTCCCTCGTCGCAGAACGGGGCACTCCCCAGATCGCCCCGATCCGGGTCCCCGCCGCGTACGACACCGGCAGCCATCTGCCCGCGCTGCCGTCGGCACTGCCGGCGCTGCCCGCGGCGCCCGCTCCGCAGCCGTACCCGCCGCAGTACGGGTACGCACCGCAGCAGCAGCAACCGGCGCCGCTCCAGCAGGCCGCGCCCCACTTCCCGCAGCAGGCGACCGGCGTGCCGCGCGGTTACCCCGGTGCCCAGCCCCAGCCGCCGCGGCCCGCCCCGCCCGTCGGCTACGAGGCGATGCGCCCGGCGACCCCGCGGCCCGCCCCGGGACCGGCCTCCTACGAGGATCCGCACCACCGCCCCTACCGCGGGTACTGACGGACGCCGGCACGGACGGCGTCCCCTCCCGCCCGGTGAACGCTGCTGGCAGGATGGATGCATGGCGAGTCCCGTGTTGGCGTCCCTGCATGTCTTTCCGGTGAAGGCCGCCCAGGGCCACGCGCCCGACGAGGCGTTCGTGGAGCCATGGGGGATCTCGGGCGACCGACGCTGGATGCTCGTCGACGGCTCCGCCAAGGTCGTCACCCAACGCCAGTACGCCCGGCTGGCGCTCACCCGCGCCGAGCCGTTGCCCGGGGGCGCGGTCCGGTTGTCCGCACCCGGCCGCGCGCCCCTGACGGTCACCGTGCCCGACCCGGTGCACCGGACGTCCGTGCAGATCTGGGGGGACAAGGTCGAGGCGGTACCCGCCGACGAGGCGGCGGGCGACTGGTTCAGCGAGTTCCTCGGCACCGAGCTCC
Source organism: Streptomyces sp. NPDC127068 (assembly GCF_042724695.1). NCBI lineage: Bacteria > Bacillati > Actinomycetota > Actinomycetes > Kitasatosporales > Streptomycetaceae > Streptomyces > Streptomyces sp. NPDC127068. The sequence continues at coordinate 65,809 of NZ_JBHXEN010000024.1, forward strand.
GGCTGGTGCACCTGGCCGACCCCGCCACCAGCCGACCCATCGACCCGGACTACGCGCACCGCGGCGAGACCGTCTCCTTCGCCGACGGGTTCCCCCTGCTGGTCACCAGCCTCGCCTCACTCGACGCCCTCAACGCGCTGATCGCGCACGGCGACCACGCAGCGGAGGGCCCCTTGCCGATGAACCGCTTCCGGCCGAACCTCGTGGTGACGGGCACCGAGGCGTGGGCGGAGGACCACTGGTCGCGGATAGCGGTCGGCGAGGTCACCTTCCGGGTCGCCAAGAAGTGCGGGCGCTGCGCGGTGACCACCACCGACCAGCACACGGCCGTCCGCGGCCGGGAACCCCTGCGCACGCTCGCCCGCCACCGCCGCATCGACGGGAAGCTCGTCTTCGGCCAGAACCTCGTCCCGGAACACCCCGGCACGCTCCGGGTCGGTGACCCCCTCACCGTCCTCGGGTGACGGCTCCGGCCGGGGGCCGTCGCGAGCCCCCGCCACCGGACCGGCACGGGCCGCTGACCGGCCTTTCGCTCTGGTCAACTCGGCTGCCCCGCACACGCTACGGTGGAGCGGCCGAGGTCTTCGGCAGCACTCGCGACACCCGCGCATCCGACGAGGTGGGGACAGAACAGCGCCATGGCACAGGGCACGGTCCAGGTGACGCACACGGGCACATCGCGGTGGCGACGCCGCACGGGTGAGTACGGCTCCCTCGCCGCGGCCCTGGAAGCCGCGGGGGACGGCGACGTGCTCACCGTCGCCCCCGGGACCTACCGGGAGAACCTGGTGATCGAACGGGCGGTGACGCTCCGTGGGCCCGAGGGGGCACCGGGTTCGGTGCGCATCGCCCCCGTCGACGGCGTGCCGCTGACGGTGCGGGCGCCCGCGGCCGTCCACGGGCTGGTGTTGGAGGGTCAGGACTCGGCCGCCCCCGCACTGCTCGTGGAGGAGTCCGTGCCGGAGCTGACCGACGTCCGGATCGTGACCAGGTCCGCGGTCGGCATCGAGGTCCGGGGGAACGCCCGCCCGACCGTGCGCCGTTGCACCGTCGACAACCCGGCGGGCATCGGGATCGCCGTCCTCGACGGCGGCGGCGGGGTCTTCGAGGACTGCGAGGTCGTCGCCGCCGGTCAGTCCGGGGTCGCGGTGCGCAGCGGCGGACACCCCCGGCTGGACCGGTGCCGGGTGCACCACACCTCCGGCTCGGGCCTGTCGGTGACGGGCGAGGGCTCGGCCCTGGAAGCCGTCGGCTGCGAGGTGTACGAGGTCAAGGGCTCCGGCGTCCAGGTCACCGGACGGGCCACCGCCCACCTCACGGACTGCGATGTGCACCGGACGACCGCCGACGGGATCACCCTCGACACGGACGCGGTGCTCACCCTCGCCGACTGCCGCATCCACGACGTCCCCGAGAACGCGGTGGACCTGCGTTCACGCTCCGTGCTGACGCTCACCCGGTCCACGGTGAGCCGCTTCGGCCGCAACGGACTGTCCGTGTGGGACCCCGGCACCCGGGTGGACGCCCACCAGTGCGAGATCCACGACAGCACCGGCGACTACCCGGCGGTGTGGGTCAGCGACGGCGCCGCCGTCGTGCTCGACTCCTGCCGGGTGCGGGACGTGCCCGACGCGCTGTTCGTGCTCGACCGCGGGTCCCGTGCGGACGTCGTCGACACCGACCTCACCCAGGTCCGCAACACGGCCGTGTCGGTGAGCGACGGGGCGACGGCCCAGCTCGACGACTGCCGCATCCGGGAGGCCGCGACCGGAGCGTGGTTCCGTGACCACGGCAGCGGCGGCACCCTGGCGAACTGCACGGTGGACGCCGTCCAGACGGGGGTGATCGTCACCAAGGGCGCCGATCCCACCATCGAACGCTGCACCGTCACCTCCCCCGCCGAGGCCGGCTTCTACGTGTCGGCGGGCGGGCGGGGCACCTTCACCGGCTGCAAGGTCACCGGCAGCGGCGGCTACGGCTTCCACGTGATAGACGGCTGCCGCACGACGCTGCGGAAGTGCCGTACGGAGCGCTGCGCCCGCGGCGGCTTCGAGTTCGCCGAGGAAGGGCCCGTCGCCGAGGACTGCACCAGCGACGAGAGCGCCGGACTCCGCATGCCCACGGCGCCCGCGGTGGCCACCGCGCAGGCCGCCCTTCCGACGGCCGAGCGGGCGACCCCCGCGACCCAGCCGGTCGGCCTGCTGTCGGGCCTGCCCGCCCCGCGCGCGGCGATACCCGGCTCGGCGGCGGCTGCTTCCGAGGCCCCCGCCGAGCCCGTACGGTCCGCCGACGAGGTGCTCGGGGAACTCGACGCCCTCGTCGGCCTGGAAAGCGTCAAACGCGAGGTCCGGGCGCTCACGGACATGATCGAAGTGGGACGACGGCGCCAACTCGCCGGACTCAAGGCGGCGTCCGCCCGGCGCCACCTGGTGTTCACCGGCTCCCCCGGCACCGGCAAGACCACGGTGGCCCGGTTGTACGGCGAGATCCTCGCCTCGCTGGGAGTGCTCCACCAGGGACACCTGGTGGAGGTGTCCCGCGTCGACCTGGTCGGCGAGCACATCGGCTCGACCGCGATCCGCACCCAGGAGGCGTTCGACCGCGCCCGCGGCGGAGTGCTCTTCATCGACGAGGCGTACGCACTGTCGCCGGAGGACTCGGGGCGGGACTTCGGACGGGAGGCGATCGACACCCTCGTCAAGCTGATGGAGGACCACCGGGACGAGGTCGTGGTCATCGTCGCCGGCTACACCGCCGAGATGGAGCGGTTCCTCACCGTCAACCCCGGTGTCGCGTCCCGCTTCTCCCGCACCATCACCTTCAACGACTACGTCCCGGACGAGTTGTTGCGGATCGTCGAGCAGCAGGCCGAGGAGCACGAGTACCGGCTCGGCGAGGACACGCCGCAGGCACTGGTCCAGTACTTCACGGCACTTCCCAAGGGCCCCGCGTTCGGCAACGGCCGCACCGCGCGGCAGACGTTCGAGGCGATGGTCGAGCGGCACGCGGGCCGGGTGGCGCAGATCGCCGAACCCAGCACCGACGACCTCACCCTGCTCTACCCGGGAGACCTGCCCGCACTGCCCTGACGGGGCAAGACCCGGGGAGGCGTGCCGGTGGGTCAGCCGCTCGGACCGCCCGCCTCCCCGTCCGGCCGGGGCGACGGAACGGCGGACGGCCGCAGCCGGTCCAGGAGCCGTTCGCGTTCCCGGGCGAACACCGGGTCGGCCTGGTAGTCGGAGTGCCCGAGGATCGGTGCGGGCAGCGGATGCGTGAACGTACGACCGTACGCGAGGGGGTCCTTCAGGGGGCTCCCGTCCACCTCCGGGCCGCGGCCCCCGGGCAACAGGACCGGCCCGCCGATGGGGTCGGTCCGCCGGTAGAGGTTGCGCCAGCAGTCCACGTCGCGGTGCAGGTCGGCCAGTGCGGCCGAGCCGAAGCAGGACGGGAACCAGCGCCCGTACAGGCGCTCCAGCGGGGAACCGTAGGTGAGCAGGGCGACGCGTTCACGGCTGCGGGGGGCGAGTTGCCAGGCCGCCGCCGCCGCGAGGACGCTGCCCTGGGAGTGGCCGGAGATGATCAGGCGCCCCCGGGTCCGCCGGGTCCAGGTGTGGACCCGCCAGGTGAGGTCGGGGACGGCGCGTTCCGCGTAGCAGGGCGGGGCGAACGGATGGGCGGCCCGGGGCCAGAACGTGCCGACGTCCCAGAGGATGCCGATGGTGCGCCGGGCCTTCGGGTCCCGGTAGGCGCGCCGGGCCGCGACCACGAGCAGCAGGAACCCGGCCCCGACGAGCCACGACCCCCCGGTCTGTGCCAGCTCCACCGCGCCGGCCACCACCTCCGGTGCCCCGGCGGCGGCCTCCGTGGGCACCGCGCGGGTGGCCCAGGCGGCGCTGAGGGCGGTCACCTGGCACACCAGGGTCGCCGCGGCGAGCGTGCCGACCACGAGCGGGGCCCGATCGGTGAGGGCCGCTCCGGCGCGGGCCAGGGCGATGTGCCGGGCCCGCACCGCGTCCTCGGGGGTGGTGTCGGGCGGGCCGCCGGGTGCCGCGGCGGCGGCGCCCTCGTCCGCCGCCTGCCCGGCGAGCCCGGTGCGCGGGCCCGGCGGATGCTCCTCCGGATAGTCCGCGCGGACGTCGGCCGTCCCCGTGCGGGCGCGGTGCAGGGTGACCGCCGAGAGCCCGGCCAGCACGAGCACGACGACGAGCAACAACGGCGGCAGTACCGCCGCCTGCCAGCTGAGCAGGACCGGCGGGCCCGGCAGGGGAGCGTCGCCTCCGGCGGGGGGCCCGGTGTCGTCCAGCCAAACGGCGGTCCGGTGGGCGCCACCGCCGGCCATGACCCCGGCGAGGGCGCAGGCGAGCACGGTGGCGGCGGGTCCGCCGAAGCCGCGCAACGCGGTCCGGGTGGCGGGGGCCCGGCGGTACAGGGCGTGTGCGACCACGGCCAACACCAGGACCAGCGCCCACTGGAGCAGGGCGAGCGCGCCGAACGCCAGGTCCCCCGGCAGCCGGCCGTGGGAGCGCCACCCGGGCCGCGACCAGCCCGCGTAGCCGACCGCCAAGGCGAGGACGCCGACCGCCACCAGCGGGAGGAACCGTACCCGGGCCCGGTCCCGGCGGCGGTCCGGCAGTCGTTCGCTGCGCCCCCGCCGAGCGACCACGGCGACGGTGAGCGCCGTGCCGGTGGCGATGACTCCCGTCACCACGACGCCCAGGACGGTCAACGGCCCTGAATCCCCGCTGCGGTGGTCGAAGCCGAGGGCGGGCGCGGTGACGGTCGCTGCCACGGTGAGGAGCGCGGCGGCCGTGTGGGCGGCCCGCAAGCGCGCGACCAGCCTGCGCCCGTACCAGAAGCCGGGCCGGGCCAGCGGTGTCCGGTCGTCCGGCCGCTCCACCGGGTCCTCGGCCTCGGCAGCGGACAGGGTGTCCGAGGCGGCCGGGGCACGGGAGTGCAGGTCCGGGGGCTGCTGGGACTCGTAGGCGTTCCAGGTGCGGTGCGACAGGTACCAGAGCAGGCAGGTCAGTGCGGTCGGGGCGAGGGCGGCCAGGGCGAGGCGGCGGCCGGGCTGGGTCCACCAGCCGCCCGGTGAGAGGTCGGGCGACAGGAACCCGAACCACGGCAGCTCCGCGGCGCAGCGCCGGGACCCCGCGCACTGCCAGGCGACGAGGTCGAGGGCGACTTCGCAGGCGGCGGCGACGAACAACACGGTGAGGGTGAGCGCGACCAGGCGCACGCACAGGGCGTAGCCGCGGGCGGCACCACCGCCCCCGTCGGAGGCCGGGCGCATCCAGTGCGCGAGGTTGACGACCATGAACGGCAGCAACAGGAGCCACAGCGCGCGGCTGCCGCTGCCGGAGGTGAGGTTCGACCAGACGTACGCCTCCGGTACCGGGCGGCCGTCGCCGGCGGGCCGCCGTTCGGCGTCCAGGTCACCCGCCCGACGGTGGACGGCCGCCGTGTCGTCGCCGGTGACCCGGACCGTCCGCGGATCGTTGAGCATCTGTGGTGCGCTGGCCCCGCCCACTCCGTGGACGAGGAGTTCCAGTGCGGCTCCGGGCGGGTGCGACGGAGCGTCCGCCGGTGGTGAGGACGGTGTGCGCGCACGCTTCATGGCGCTTCCCCCCGGGGGGTGTGTCGTGTGAGGAGCCCAGAATCGCGCGGGCCGGGTCCTTGCACACCGGTCCTGACGGAATCTCCCCGATTGGGGGGAGCACTTCCGGTCGGCGGGGTCGTCGTGGGCACCGGGAGGGAACGCCGCCGACACGACGGTCAGTGGCGCGTGCGAGGATGGGTGACCCTGGGGTTGCCGTGAGCCCGTGTGCCCCGGGAGAGGGAGTCGACGCGCCGTGCCGCCCGAGCACGCGTGCGGACCCGGTCGGACCGATCGGCCGGTAGCGTCCCGCCCGCCGCGGGGACGCGTGGCAGCGAGTCGGCCCGCACCGGTGATGGACAGCGAGGGACAGACGGATGCCGAACGGGTGGAGTGGGCCGTGACCGAGAACCAGAACCTCCTCGCGGAGCAACGTCGGGCCCTGATCGTCGACGAGGTGCGACGCCGGGGTGGGGTCCGCGTCAACGAACTCACGCGCAGGTTGGGCGTGTCGGACATGACGGTCCGCCGGGACCTGGACGCCCTGGCCCGGCAGGGCGTGCTGGAGAAGGTGCACGGCGGCGCGGTCCCGGTGGTCGAGGCGAGCACGCACGAACCGGGGTTCGAGGCGAAGTCCGCCTTGGAGCTGACCGCCAAGGAGGACATCGCACGGGCGGCGGCGCACCTGGTCGTGCCGGGAGCGGCGATCGCCCTGTCGGGCGGCACCACCACCTTCGCGCTGGCCCACCACCTGTTGGACGTACCGGAGTTGACCGTGGTCACCAACTCCGTGCGCGTCGCCGACGTCTTCCATTCGGCGCAGCGCGGCTCGGGCCAACGGCAGGGGTCGGCCACGGTGGTGCTGACCGGTGGGGTGCGTACGCCCTCGGACTCCCTGGTGGGTCCGGTCGCCGACCAGGCCATCGCCTCGCTCCACTTCGACGTGCTGTTCCTCGGGGTGCACGGCATATCGGCCGGGGCCGGACTGTCGACGCCGAACCTGGCGGAGGCGGAGACGAACCGGCGGCTGGTGCGCTCGGCGCGTCGGGTGGTCGTGGTCGCGGACCACACCAAGTGGGGCACGGTCGGACTGAGTTCGTTCGCGTCCCTGGATCAGGTGGACACGCTGGTGACGGACTCGGGGCTGCGCGCCGAGGCCCGTGCGGAGGTCGCGGAGGTGTTGCCTCGGCTCATCGTCGCGGGCGAGCTGGACGACGAACTGGACGGTACAGACAGCTGACGGGCAGCCGGTTAGGGTGACGTCAGCTCGGCGCTCGACCCGGGGTCCCACGCGGCGCCGGAATCTGTGAGGGGGTCCTCATGGCACGCCGTCTGAGCCCGGTGGGGCTCGACTTCACCACGACCGCGCCCGTGCGGCTGGTCTTCGCACGGGAGGTCCCGGCCGCTCCGGACGTGGTGTTCCGGGCCTTGGCGAGGGACGTGGAGCAGTGGCCGTTGTGGTTCCGCGCGGTCACCGAGGCACGACCGACGGACGGCGGTCGCCTGGTGCGGCTGCGCGGCGGGGGCCGGTTCGAGGAGACGGTCGTCGCCTCCGACGCGCCCGCGCAGTACGCCTATCGGGTCGACCTCACCAACGCGCCCGGGGTGCACGGGTTGTTGGAGGAGTGGGTGTTGACGCGGACGCCGGACGGCACCCGGGTGCAGTGGACGGTGGCGGCGGACGGTACGGCGGTGTTCCGGTTCGTGATGCGGCGGGCGCGCCCGGCACTGGGGCGGTCCTTCCGGGACGCCATGGAGGAGCTGGCGCAACGGCTCGCCGGCCTCGACGGCTGAGCCCCCTACGGCCACCGTCCCGTGCTGAACAGCGTGGCGATCGCCGACCGGTACGGGGCGATGTCGAGGCCCTGGGCGGCCAGCCAGTCGTCGGAGTAGTACTTGTCCAGGTAGCGGTCGCCGGGATCGCAGAGCAGGGTGACGACGCTGCCCGTGCGGCCCGCGGCGACCATCTCGGAGACGATCTTCAGGGCGCTCCACAGCCCGGTTCCGGTCGATCCCCCGGCCTTGCGGCCGATGGCGTCCTCCAGCGCCCGGACGGCGGCGACGGAGGCGGCGTCGGGGACCTTCATCATCCGGTCGACGGCCCCGGGGAGGAAGCTGGGCTCCATCCGGGGGCGCCCGATGCCCTCGATCCGTGAGCTGCGGTCGGTGGTGACCTCCGGGTTCCCGGTCGTCCAGCCCTCGTAGAAGCAGGAGTTCTCCGGGTCGGCGACGCAGATCCGGGTGTCGTACTGCATGTAGTGGACGTAGCGGGCGATGGTGGCCGAGGTGCCGCCGGTGCCCGCGGTGGCGACGATCCAGGCGGGTTCCGGGTAGCGTTCGCGCTCCAGCTGACGGTAGATCGACTCGGCGATGTTGTTGTTGCCGCGCCAGTCGGTGGCCCGCTCCGCGTAGGTGAACTGGTCCATGTAGTGGCCACCGGTATCCCGGGCGAGCGCGGCGGACTCCTCGTACATGGTGCGCGGGTCGTCCACGAAGTGGCACCGGCCGCCGTGGAACTCGATCAGACGGCACTTCTCCGCGCTGGTCGTACGGGGCATCACCGCGATGAAGGGGACACCGATCAGCTTGGCGAAGTACGCCTCCGAGACCGCCGTCGAGCCGCTCGACGCCTCGATGACGGGACGGTCGGGCCTGATCCACCCGTTGCACAGCCCGTACAGGAACAGCGAGCGGGCCAGCCGGTGCTTGAGGCTTCCGGTGGGGTGCGTCGACTCGTCCTTGAGGTACAGGTCGACGCCCCAGGCGTCGGGGAGCGGGAAGCGGAGCAGATGGGTGTCGGCGGAACGGTTGGCGTCGGCCTGGACCTTGCGGACGGCGTCCTTCAGCCAGCCCCGGTACCCGTCGTCGGAGCGGTCGGTGTCGAGGGTGGGGCGCGGGCCCGCGCCGGCCGGGGCACCGCCCGCGGGAACGGGGTCCGGGAGGCCGGCGGAGGGGGGCGCGGTCGGCACGGAACCACCGTGCGGCGGCGGTGTGGGGAGGTCTTCCGCTCGGGGGGTGCTCATCGCGTCTCCTCGGGGCACCCGGTGCCGGGGCGCCGGCTAAACCCACCCGTGTGGCGGGCCCTATGCCTCGATCATATGCGTCTGCGTACCGCATCTCACCTGCATAAACACCGCTTGGGTAGGCTCAAGGCAAACCTTGGGACGCGCTCTGGCGCGGGAGCCTCGCGCGGGGGCACACTGCCACTGCGGGACCAGCACGGGGCGATGAGGGGGCCAGGGCATGGCGACGGAACCGGAGTTCACGGCACGGGGCGTGCGCATCGAGAAGCGACTGCGCTCCCTCACCCGCGCCGGCCAGGTGCGGATCACCGGCGGCAGGCTGGAGTTGCTCACCAGCTACGGCAGCGAGATCGACAGCGCACCGGTGGGGACGGTCCGCGCGGGCACCTCCTGGTTCGCACCGGGGGACCGGGCCCATGCCGATGTCAACGGCACCCGGTACGTGCTCACCCTGGACGCCGAGGAGCAGCCGCAGCAGCCGGCGGAGCGGTCGGACTCCTCCGCGGCGCGTCGGTTCGTGGAGGCCGTGCGCCGGGCCGGCGACCGGACCGACCGGGTGCGACGGCGCACCTGAGGGCGGCGCCCCGCTCCGCCGGTCCGCGGTGGTCGTGAGTTGCGGCGCCGGGCCCCTTGCGGCACGCTGGTCTCACCTCACTCAGGTTACTCAGGGTTTACCGGCGATGACGCTGCGAACCAGCCCGCCGGACAGACAGCAGGCGGTGGTGGGGAGCCGTTCTGCTGGCATCGGTACTCCGTCCTCTTCCGGACCTCAATTCGGGGAGTCGTTGCCGTGATCAGCGAGCCAAGCAGGCACTGCACGGTGGAGCTACAAGCCCTGCCGTCGCGGATCGGACAGATCCGCAGAATCGTCTCCGCGCAACTGCGCTACTGGCATGTGGACGCTCTGATCGACCATGCGTCGCTCGGTGTCACCGAGCTCCTCGCGAACGTCCACCGCCACGCCGAGCCCGACAAGACGTGCACCGTCGACATGGAGTTGTTGTTCGACCGGTTGACCGTGTCGGTGCTCGACCACGACCCGCGACTGCCACAGGTGCGGCCGGCCGGCCCGTTCGACACCAGTGGGCGGGGGCTGGCGATGGTCGCAGCCGTCAGCGAGAGCTGGGGCGCACGGCCGTTCGGCACCTCCGGCAAGATCGTCTGGTTCACCCTCCCGGCCGTCGCTCCGGCCCCCGTGGTGGCCACCGTTGCGGAGCACGCGGTGTACGGGTCGGTGACGACCGGCCCCCTGGACGAGTGGGTGACCGTCACCTCCGTGCCGGCGCACTCGGCGCTGCCGGGCTGACCCGGTCCCCGTGCGCGGGCACCGGGTCACACCCGTTCGGGTCAGGAACCGTCGTCCGGTCGGGCGCCGAAGTCCGGGGCGAGGACGGACTGCCGTCGCCAGTACTCGTCCTCGTCGATCTGCCCGGCGGCGAAACGGCGGCCGAGGACGGCGAGGGGCGAGCCCGCGTCGGCGTGCGGAGCGACTCGGGGTCGCCGGTCCCCGCGGTACCCCCACGGCCCGGGCCCGCCGCCCCGGCCGGTGCGGCGCAGGGCGGTGACCACGCCGATCACCACGGCTGCCCAGACGAGCGGCATCAGCAGGATCCAGGGGCCGGGCCCGCCGCCGCCCCAGTCGGCCAGTGTCACCATGACGGTTCCTCTCCTCGAAGACGGGCCCGGTCGACGCCGTGCCCGGTGGTGGTGCGGATGCTTCGAGCCTCCCGCGGCAGGGGGGTTCCGGGCGTCGTACGTCCAGCGGCACTGCGGGTACCGCGCGGGGAGTACCGCACGGGGCAGCGCCCTGCTCCCCCTCCCCCGCGGACCGGGAGTGCGGTCGCGGGCGGAACCGGGCGTGGCTCGGTGGACGGCGGTCGGGGTCCCGGCGGACCATGGGGCCATGACCGCCGGTCGCTCCGAGCGGAAAGGACCTCCCCTTGGCCACTCCCCCACCACCCTCCGCGCGCCCCGTGCCCGCCCCCGGCCCCGCAGGGGCGAACACCGCGGGGCCGGGCACCCGTGCCCCCGCCCCCGTCTCCCCGCTCCCGCCGACCGCCCTGGCGCTGGCTGCCACCGCCTCCTGCGCGCCGCTGCCGCGCCGGGCCTCCGTCGTGATCGTCGGCGGCGGCGTGATCGGGACCAGCATCGCCTTCCACCTGGCGGAGGCCGGCGTCCGGGACGTGGTGCTCCTGGAGCGCGGCGCCCTCGGCTCCGGGTCGACGTGCAAGGCGGCGGGCGGGGTCCGCGCCCAGTTCTCCGACGAGTTGAACGTCCTCATCGGCGCCCGCAGCCTCGATGCGTACGCCCGGTTCGGGGAACGGCCGGGTCAGGAGATCGGACTGCGCCGGGTCGGCCACCTGTTCCTCCTCTCGGAGCCGGCCGACGTCGCCGCGTTCACCCGTGGCGTGGCCCTCCAGAACGCGCTGGGCGTGGAGAGTCGGCTGGTCGACCCGGCCGAAGCGCGCCGGTTGTCCCCGCTGATCACCACCGAGGGGTTGCTCGCCGCCGTCCACTCCCCCCACGACGGCCACTGCACCCCGCAGTCCGTGGTCCTCGGCTACGCCGGGGCGGCCCGGCGGCTGGGGGCCCGGCTGTACACCGGGGTGACGGTGCGCGACCTGGAACTCCGGGGCGACGAGGTCCGCACCGTGGTCACCGATCGGGGCCGGGTGACGGCGGACACCGTGGTCTGTGCGGCAGGTGCCTGGTCCGGCGCGGTGGGGGCGATGGCCGGGGTCGACCTGCCGGTGACCCCGCTACGGCGGCAGATGCTGTGCACCGGCCCGATGCGGAGCCTGCGGGAGCTGGCGGAGCCGTTGCCGTTCACCGTGGACTTCGGCACGTCGTTCTCCTTCCACCAGGAGGGCCCCGGTCTGTTGATCGGCATGTCCGACCCGATGCAGGAGCCAGGTTTCGACACCTCCTATTCGCCCCGCTGGCTGCCCCGGCTCGGCGCCGCCATGGCCCGACGCGCGCCGGCGCTGCTGGACGTGGGGCTCGGCGGCGGCTGGGCGGGCCTGTACGAGATGAGCCCCGACGGCAACGCGGTGCTCGGTCGATCGGTCGCCCCCGCCAACTTCGTGTACGCCACCGGGTTCTCCGGTCACGGTTTCCTCCAGGCTCCGGCGGTGGGCGAGATCGTCCGGGACCTGTGCCTGGGGCGGGCGCCGTTCGTCGACGTCGGCCCGTTGCACGCCGGGCGCTTCGCTCCGGGCGCCGCCGCCCCGCGCCCGGAGTCGCACGTCGTCTGATCCGCGCGGCCCGGCTCACCGCACGGCGATGTCCACCGCGGGACGCAGCGCCGCCGCCGCGGCCAGGGCCCGGTGCGCCGGGTGGGAGGTGAACGCCTCCAGGAGCGCGGGGTCGGCGGGTTCTTCGACGGCGGGCAGCGCGATCTGCTGGTACGCGGCCTGGAACCGCGGTCCCCAACGACGGGCGCCCAACCGCGCGGTACGGGAGCAGTTGTCGACCATGTGGGCGACGCCGCGGGCGTGCATGTAGGGCAACAGGGAGTCGACGGCCTCGATGACGGACTCGTTGACGATCTCGGACCAGGGGTGGCCGCGCTCGACGAACTCGTCGATCTGTGCGGTCGTCGTGGCGGTGAACATCCCCGCGGTGAGCGGGTCGACGGCCACCGGACGGGTCTTCCTGCGTTCGCGCACGGCGGGCCCGGCGGCCCACATCGGGGACCGGCCGATCTCGGTCATGGGTCGGGCGGCGAGCCGGTACTCGGCGAGGATCACGCTGCGCAGTTCGGTGCCGTCGGCGACCTCGTCGTAGATCTCCGCGACGATCTCGCGCGCGGGCCCGTACGCGGCGGTGTACGCCCGGTCGAAGGCGCCGCGGCCGGCGGCGTCGAAGCCCTCGCGGACGGCGCGTAGCCCCTCGCGGGAGACGGTGCGGGCCAGCGGTCCTGTCACGTTCTCGCAGGAACGTTCGTACGCGGTCACCGGGTCGTCGCCGGCGAGCCGGAAGTGCTGGTGGAGCGCCTCGACCAGGCCGTGCACGGCGCCCAGCAGGATCGCGCGCTCCCCGACGACGTCGGAGAGGTACTCGCTGTCCAGCGTGGTGCGGAACGTGTACGGGGAACCGAGCGCGACGGACCAGGCGAGGGCGCGGTCGACCGCACGGCCGTCCGGGTCGGCGTGGACGGCGAAACTGCTGTTGATGCCGGCGCCGTTGACTTCGGTGCCCTGTTCGTACAGGCGCCGCACGGAGTCGCCCATCCCCTTGGGGCAGACGGCGATGACGCCGTGTCCGGCCGGGAAGTCGGCGCCGCGGGACCGTAGGTGGCCGAGGAGGAACCCGTGGGAGAGCCCGATGGTGGCGCCGGGCTTCAGCGCGGCGAAGATCCGCTCGTGGTGGGTGGCGAGCGCGGCGTCCGCGATGAGCAGGATGACGAGGTCGCTCCCGGCGGTCACGTCGAGCCAGTCGCCGAGGGTGCCGTCCGCCTCGGTGAAGCCGTGTGCGCGGGCATCGGCGGCGGAGGCCGAACCCGGGCGCAGGCCCACCGTGACGCGGACGTCCGTACCGGCGAGGGAGTCGCGGAGGTTGCGGGCTTGGGCGCGGCCCTGCGGACCCCAGCCGATCACTCCGATGCGGCGCACTCCGGCGAACGCCTCGGGCAGCAGGGGGAAGAGGTGGCGTCCGCCGCGCAGCACGGTTTCGGTGCCGCCGGGCACGTCCATGGTCTCGGGGGCGAAGACGGCGGAGGTGAAGGTGTTCGTCGGGCGCGGGGTCGTCGGGTCCTGGGCGGTCGCGGCGGGTTGGCGGGTGGGTGGGGCCGGGTGGGCGTGGTTGCTCGGTGTCATGCCAAGGGTTGTAGGCTCCGGCACACCGTTGCAGCAAGCGCAACTTGTGCAGCGGGGCGTTCCGCTAGGAGAAAGGCCCAGGTGGCAGGGTGTCCGAGCATCATGAGGAGCTGCGGGTGTTCCTGCACCTGGCGGGGACGCTGAACTTCGGGCGGACCAGTCTGGACTGTCACCTCAGTCCGGCGACGCTGACCCGGACCGTGCAGCGGCTGGAGGTCCGCGCGGGGGCCCGACTCTTCGACCGCGGCCCGCGCGGGGTGGCGTTGACGACGGAGGGGCAACGCTTCAGGCAGTACGCGGCCCGCGCCCTCGATCTGTGGCACGAGTACCGCGCCGGGCATGCCGATCCGGTCGAACTGACGGGAACGCTGGGCGTGTTCGCGACCGTGACGGCCTGTCAGACTCTGCTGCCCGACCTGCTCGCGCCGTTCCGGGCAGCGCATCCGCAGGTCCGGATCGACCTACGGACCGGGGATGCGGCCACCGCGCTGGCCCGGTTGGACGAGGGCGAGGTGGACATCGCGGTGGCGGGCGTTCCCGTCAGGGTGCCGGACCCGTTGGCGAGCCGCACGGTGGCGCGGACCCCGCTGGTGTTCGTCACCGCGCGGGACCGCCCGGACCCGGAGCTGACCGGTCCGTTCGTCCTGCCCCGGCGGGGGCTGGTCCGCGAGGCCGCCCAGCGCTGGTTCCGTGCGCACGCCCGCACGGTGCGCATCAGTGCCGAACCGGACGGGCACGAGGGGCTGTTGGCGTTGGTGGCACTGGGCTGCGGAACGGGCGTGGTCCCCCGGCTGGTCCTCGATCACAGCGCGGTCCGCGACGTCTTGACGGTCGTTCCCGTGGAACCCGAACCCGAGGCGCTGACCATCGGCCTGTGTGTACGTCGCGTCGATCTGCGGCGGCCCCTGGTGTCGGCGCTGTGGAGCGGGACGGCCCCGCGCGGCTGACCGGCACCCGACCCCGTACGCCCGCGTCGCGCCGGTCAGTCGTGGCCCAGTGCGGCCAACGGATCGTCCAACACCGGCTGCCAGGCGAGTTCCGCGGCGCCGACGAGGCTGTTGTGGTCCAGTACGCACGGCAGGATGGGCACGCCTCCGCTGCGGCCCCACAGGCTGCGGTCGGCGACGACCGCGCGCAGCCGTTCCGGATCGGCTTCGAGCAACGACGTGTGCAGGCCGCCGAGGATGATCCGGTCCGGGTTGAGGATGTTGACGAGCCCGGCGAGGCCGAGGCCGAGACGGTCGATCAGCCGCTCGGTGGCCCGCCGGATCGCGGGGTCTGCGTACGCGTCCCGGATGAGGTCCTTGGCCTGCTGGAGGTGCGAGACCTCGGGACCCGGGGTACGGCCCGCGGCGATGAGGAACGCGAGCGGATCGGTCTCGACGTCCAGACAGCCCCGCCCCCCGCAGTGGCAGGGCCGTCCTTCGGGGTCCACCCGGAGGTGACCCACCTCCAGCGCGAGCCCCGAACTACCGGTGTGCAGCTTGCCGTCGAGCACCAGCGCCCCGCCGACACCGGTGTGCCCGGTGGCCACGCACAGCAGGTCACGGGCGCCCCGGCCGGCCCCGTGGCGGTACTCCGCGAGTGCGGTGAGATTGACGTCGTTGCCGGTGAGCGCGGGTCCCTCGATCCCGGCGGCCCGCACCTGCTCGGCGAAGACGTCCCGCACCGGGGAGCCGGGCGGCCAGGCGAGGTGCACGGGGTTGAGCGCGGTCCCCTCGGGCTCGGCGACCGCGGACGGTACGGCGAGGCCGGCGCCCACGCAGCGCCGCCCGGTGGCGGCGAGCAGATCGGCGCCGGCGGCGACGACCGCGCCGAGGATGCCCGCCGGGTCCGCGCCGACCGTCCCGCAGCCGGGCGCGGTCGCGACGATGCGTCCGCCGAGCGCGACCAACGCGGCGCGGAACCCGTCGGAGTGGATCTGCGCCGCGAGCACCACCGGCCCGTCGTCGGCGAGGTGGAGGCGGTGGGAGGGACGGCCCTGGGAACCGGTGGGTGCGCTCGGGTGCGAGTCGACGCGGATCAGCCCGAGGGATTCGAGTTCGGCGGCGACCGCGCCGGCCGTGGCCCGGGTGACGCCGAGTTCCGCGGTGAGGACGGCCCGGGTGGGGGCCCGTCCCGTGTGCACGAGCTCCAGTGCTGGTCCGAGGGCGCCGCGCCCCCGTTCGAGTCGGGTGCGCGTGGACCCGTCACCCACCGACCTCGGTGCCGTCTTGCCGCTCATGGGAGCGAGTCTGTCATGATCGGCGCGCCGCGCGTTCCGCATGCGGCCCCTGGGTACGGGTCTCGGCCGGGACCCGGCCGTTCATGGCGCGTTCTCCCCCGTATCTCCACCCCGTAGGTCTCCGTCGGGCCGTCGGTCCCTCCGTCCGGGCGGTGTGTCCGGACGGCGGGACCGGCGGTGCGGAAGGGCGGCGGACGGGCGGTGCGGACGGCTCGACCGGATCAGCCGCCCTGGGGTGCCGAGTCCGGCTGGAGCGGTAGTTCCCGTGGGACGGCCGCCCGCGAGCTGCGGGCCCGACCCCGGACGGACAGGGTCCGCGACGGGGGTCGGGCCCGCAACTCGCGCAACTCGGCTTCCAGTGCGCGTAGTCGTTGATGGGTTCGGAAGAGGAAGTCCACCTTGGTGCGCAGGGCCCAGGGGTCGACGGGCTTGGGCACCAGGTCCGCGACGCCGAGCCGGAGCGCGGCCGACGACAGTGCGGCGTCCGGCCCGAAGCCGGTGACCAGGACGATGGGTATGTACTGGGTCTGTTCGACCCGTCGCATGTAGCGGACGACCTCCAGGCTGCCGGCGTCGGGGATCCTGACGTCGATCAGCAGCAGGCCGGTGTTGCCTCTCAGGACTTCCTTCAGTGCCGCGTCACCGCTGGTGGCGCAGACGACCTCGTGGCTGAGCGGGGACAACGCGCTCTCCAGCGCGTAGAGCGTGTCCTCATGGTCGGCGACGATGAGGATCTTGGCGTCCGACGTCATGCCGCATTCCCCTCGCTAGGGCCATTCAGCATATGCCCAGAGCGACAGCGGGGATACTGAGCGTGGGACATCGGTCAGTATCCCGTCCGGAACGGAGCCGTCGCCGCCTTCGTCGGGGACGGCGCGTTCCGCCCGGGACGGGCGACCGTCCCGGGGGTGGCGTCAGACGTTCACCGGGGTCGGGGCGGAGCGCAGGACGGTGATGAGTTCGCGGACGGTGGCCGCCATCGCCTCCCGGCCCACGCTCAGGTACTTGCGCGAGTCCACGGCCTCGGGGTGCGCGGCGAGGAAGTCACGGATGGCCAGCGTCATCGCCGCGTTCAGTGCCGTGCCCACGTTGACCTTGGCGATCCCCCCGGCGACGGCCCGGCGCAGTTCTTCGTCGGGCACGCCGGACGAGCCGTGCAGCACCAACGGCACGTCGAGCGCGGTGGCCAGGTCGGCGAGCAGGGCGTGGTCGAGGACGGCGGTGCGGCGGGTCATGGCGTGCGAACTGCCGACGGCCACGGCGAGCCCGTCGACTCCGGATTCGGCCACGAACCGTACGGCCTCCGCAGGCTCGGTGCGGGCGCCCGGGGCGTGTGCGTCGAGCGGGGGCTCGCCGTCCTTGCCGCCGACCTCGCCGAGTTCGGCCTCGACCCACAGTCCGCGTCGGTGGCCCCACTCGGCGGCGGCCCGCGTCGCGGCCAGGTTCTCGGCGTAGGGGAGTCGGGCCGCGTCGTACATCACCGAGCTGAACCCGGCGTCGTGGGCCTGCCGCAGCAGGTCGTCGCTCTGGACGTGGTCCAGGTGCAGGGCGACGGGGACGGCGGCCCGTTCCGCGGCGGCGACGGCGGCCCGGGCGAGCGGGAGCAGTCGCCCGTAGCGGAACTTGACGGCGTTCTCGCTGATCTGGAGGACGACGGGGGCGTCCACGGCCTCGGCGCCGGCGATGACCGCCTCGACGTGCTCCAGCGTGATGATGTTGAACGCGGCGACGGCTCCGCGGGCGGCGACGGCCTGTGTGACGAGGTCACCTGTTGCTGCGAGGGGCATCGGGCCCCTCCTTCCTCTTCGTCCGTGCTGTTGGTTCCGTGCGGTGCCCCGGTGGCGCCGGGGCGGTGGGCTCCCGGACGGGCGTGGCGGCCCGGGAGCCCACCACGCCCGGGGGCTGGGGGCGTGGTGTGACGTGTCAGGAGGCGGTGAGGATCACCGAGCGGGTGAGGTGGCGGGGGCGGTCGGGGTCGAGGCCGCGGGCGGCGGCCACGGCCACGGCGAGCCGCTGGGCGCGCACGAGTTCGGCGAGCGGGTCGAGGCCACCGGGAATCCACTGGGCGCCGGTGGCCCGCACCTGTTCGGCGAGCCCCTCGGGCGCCTCGCCGAACATCCAGGTGGCGGTTCCCTCGGTGGCGATGCTGATGGGGCCGTGCCGGTACTCCATCGCCGGGTACGCCTCCGTCCAGGCGAGGGCGGCCTCCCGCATCTTCAGCCCGGCTTCGTTGGCCAGGCCGACCGTCCAGCCGCGGCCCAGGAACGTGAACTGCGTCCGGTCGACGAGCCCCTCCGGCAGCGGCTCGGCCAGTGCGGTGCGGGCGTCGGCGACGACGGCTTCGGAGTGCAGCCCGAGGTGTGCGCGGAGCAGGGTCAGTGCGGTGGTCGCGAAGCGGGTCTGCACGACGGAGCGCTCGTCGGCGAAGTCGAGGACCACGACGGCGTCGGCGGCCTGCATCACCGGCGTTTCGGGGTCGGCGGTGACGGCGGTGGTGCGGGTGCCCCGGGGCAGCGCTCCGAGCAGTTCCAGGACCTCGCTGGTGGTGCCGGAGCGGGTGAGCGCCACGACGCGGTCGTAGGGGCGGTGGTGCGGGAACTCGGAGGCGGCGAACGCATCGGTCTCGCCCTGGCCGGCTCCTTCCCGCAGGGCGGCGGCTGCCTGCGCCATGAAGAGCGAGGTGCCGCAGCCGACGAGGGCGACGCGCTCTCCGGGCGCGGGCAGCGCCGCGGTGTGCTCGGCGGCGAGCGCGGCGGCGCGGGTCCAGCACTCGGGCTGGCTGTTCAGTTCGTTCTCGACATGGCTCATGCCGGGTCCCCTCTCCCATGAATGCTTATTTCTGCAAGATACAGCGCACTTTCAAGCATCTTCAAGCATTTCCTTTGCAGGAAGTTACGCTAGGGTCACCCCAACGATCCGGCGACCCGGCCCACCGAACGGACTTGAACGGAGCATGTCGATGTCCCGCGACGCCCGATGGAAGGCACTGCTGGAACTGCTGGTGGAGCGGGGACGCCTCGACGTGGAAGAGGCCGCCACGGCCCTGGAGGTTTCGGCCGCGACCATCCGGCGCGACTTCGACGGGCTCGCCGAGCAGCAACTGCTCGTGAGGACCCGGGGCGGGGCGGTGGCGCACGGGGTGTCGTACGAACTTCCGCTGCGCTACAAGTCCGCACGCCGGGCGCCCGAGAAGCAGCGGATCGCGGAGGCGGTCGCCGCGCTGGTCACCCCCGGGGAGGCGGTCGGCCTCACGGGCGGGACCACCACCACCGAGGTGGCGCGCGCCCTGGCGGTGCGACCCGAGTTGGCGTCCGGCGCCCCGGCACTGACGATCGTCACCAACGCCCTGAACATCGCCAACGAGCTGGCGGTCCGCCCCCAGTTCAAGATCGTGCTCACGGGCGGGGTGGCGCGTCCGCAGTCCTACGAGTTGATCGGCCCGCTGGCGGACGCGGTGCTGCGGCAGATCACCGTCGACGTCGCCGTCCTCGGCGTGGTCGCCTTCGACGTGCGGCACGGAGCCTCCGCGCACGACGAGGGCGAGGCGGCCACGAACCGGCTGCTGTGCGAACGGGCCGAGCGGGTGGTGGTCGCCGCCGACTCCAGCAAACTCGGGGCCCGGGCGTTCGCCCACATCCGACCCGCGGCCGGGGTGGACACCCTGGTCACCGACCGGGCCGCCGACCCCGCCGTGCTCAGCCGCTTCGAGGAAGCGGGCATCACCGTCCTGGCGGTCTGAGGCCGCCGCCCGCCGAGGGCCATCGCCGCCCACGCCGACGGGGCGGCTCGTTCGCTCCCACCCGTGGGCGCCCGCCGCCGAAGGCCCTGCGGAAGTCCCCGCGGAGGACCAGGCGGCAGACCCCGCCCCGGGCCGCGCCCCCACAAGCCCACACGACCACCCAGGGGAACCCCCAGGCACTCGCACAATCAAACGCACGACCCTTGTTCGGGCCCGAGTCGGCCCCTACCCTGACTTTGTGCCGATACTAAACAAACTCGCCGCCCCCTCCCGGGCCGGCGGGTCGACCCCCCTGCGGTCCAACCCCCGCACCGCCCTCACCGCCTTCTTCGCCCTGGACGGCTTCGTCTTCGCCGGATGGGTCGTCCGGATCCCCGCCATCAAGGAACAGACCGGCGCCTCCGCCACCTCGCTCGGCCTCGCCCTGCTGTGCCTCTCCGCCGGCGCCGTCGTCACGATGACGCTCACCGGCCGGCTCTGCCGCCGCTTCGGCAGCCTCCGGGTCACCATCGCGTGCGCGGCGCTGATGTCCCTGAGCGTGCTCCTGCCGCCGCTGGCCCGGTCCGCGACCGCGCTGGGCATCGTGCTCCTGCTGTTCGGTGCGGCCTACGGCTCCTTGAGCGTGGCCCTGAACAGCGCGGCGGTGAACGTGGTGCTCGCGGTCCGGCGCCCGCTCATGCCCGCGTTCCACGCCGCGTACAGCCTCGGCGGCATGGTCGGCGCGGGGCTCGGCGCGCTGCTCGCGGGTTCCCTGTCCCCCACCCCCCACCTGATCCTGCTGGCGACGATCGGCATCGCGGTGACCGTCGTCGCGGCACGCCCCCTGCTCCGCCACGGCATCCCCGATCCGACGCCCGAACCGGTCGCCGGCAACGGCACCGCCCAGCGCACGGCGCACCGCCGCATGGACCGTCGGACCCGACGCCTGGTGCTGGTGCTCGGTCTGATCGCCCTGTGCACGGCGTACGGCGAGGGCACGCTCGCCGACTGGGGCGCCCTGCACCTGGAGGACGACCTGGGCGCCCATCCCGGTGTCGCTGCGGCCGGTTACTCGTGTTTCGCCCTGACCATGACGATCGGCCGCTTTTCGGGTACTGCGCTCCTGGAACGGCTGGGGCGCACCCGCACCCTGGTGGCGGGCGGGGTGACCGCGTCGGTGGGGATGCTCGCCGGTGCGCTCGCGCCGACCGTGTGGGGCACGCTCCTCGGCTTCGCCGTCACCGGTCTGGGCCTCGCGAACCTCTTCCCGGTGGCCATCGAGCGCGCCGGAGCCCTCGCCGGCCCGAACGGCATCGCGGTGGCCTCGACCCTCGGGTACGGCGGGCTCCTGTTGGGCCCGCCCGCCATCGGCTTCATGGCGGACTGGTTCACCCTGCCCTCGGCACTGACCAGCGTCGCGGTCCTGTCGGCCGTGGCCGCGCTGATCGCCTACGCGACGCGGTCGACGGACCGGGACTGAGGCGCAGCGGCCCCGACCCCGGGCTACGGGTTCCCGGCGCCGTCCACGTTGGCGATCATCCTGCGCAGCACCTTGAGCGCGACGACGTACTCCTCGTCGCTGATGCCGTCGTGGACGACCGTACGGAGTTCGCCCACCAACGTGCGCAGCCGCACCCTGGCGGTTTCCCCCGCGTCGGTGAGGTGGAGGCGGGCTCCGGCGTCGGTGCGCAGCCACCCCCGGTGGAGCAGCTGGGCGACGACGCGGGGGATCTCGTGCGGATCGTCCGCGAGGGGCGACAGTCGGGCGGACGTCTCGTCCGGGCTCGGCGGTTCGGGGCTGTACTTGACGGTGTTGAGCACCCAGTACTGCGGCTGCGTGACGTCGATCCCGGCCATCGCGTCACGCAGCTGCCGGGTGACGAGTGCGTGGACCCGGCCGCTCCAGTAGCCGATGGGCTGGCTGGCCAACTCGTCGTCGGTGGCGGCCGGATTGCCTGGTGCCTGGTCGGTGGTTGCGCCGTTCGAGGAGTCCATGGTCACGACGCTACCCGCGGGCGGGCGCGGTGCGCGTCGGTGGGGCTCAGGGGGTGCAGACCACGCCCTTGCACTGGGCGGCCTGGCCGTTGCCGCTGGCCAGGTTGCCGCCGCCGTCCACATTGCCCGGGTCGGCGGAGACGCCCCAACTGTTGTTGTTCCGGGTGGTGTTGCCCTGGACGGTGTGGCCGGCCTTCGAGACGGCGATGCCGTCGCCCTTGTTGGTGCTGGCGGTGTTGCGGAGCAACCGGTTGCCGTTGCCGGGGGTCGCGTCGCCGACCACGTAGATGCCCCGTGAGTTGTTGCGGTTGGCCTGGTTGAGCTCCAGACCGTTGTTGAGCGACTGCGTCAGGCTGATCCCGTCCCCGGTGGTGTCGTTCGCGGTGTTGGACTGGATCAGGTTGTTGTGGGCGAAGCTCAGCTCGATGCCGCCGGTGTTCGCGCTGACGTCGTTGCCGGTGACCGTGCTGCCGTGAGAGGACTGGAGGACGATCCCGCTGTCGCCGCTGCCCCGGACCGTGTTGGAGAGGATGCGGTTGCCGGTGGAGTCGGCGACGGTCAGCCCGGCGTCCGCGCTCCGGGTGGACGAGTTGCCCTGGACGAGGTTGTCGTTCGAGCCGAGCCGCAGGACGATCGCGCCGTCGCTACTGCCGCCGACGGTGTTGGTCAGCAGGCTGTTCCCGCTGGAGCCCTCCAGGACCAGGCCGGCGCCGCCGCTGCCGGTGACCTGGTTGCCTTCGAGGCGGTTGCTGGGGGAGTTCTGCACGAACACGCCTTCGCCCTGGTTGGCGTTGAGCGTGTTGCCGGTGATCACGTTGTCCCGTGATCCGCCGGAGATCAGGATGCCTCTCTTGGCCTGTCGTTCGACGAGGTTGTTGCGCACCCGGTTGTTGTTGACGGCACTGTTGAGTTCGATGCCGGAGAACTCGTTGTTCTGGACGGTGACCTTCTCGACGATGTTGCCCGACGTTCCGGGGTTGAGCCGCACGCCGTGGTCGAACTCCTGCACGCGGGCGGGAGTGCTGCTGCTGTTGGTGAGGGTGACGTTGGCGAAGCCGTCGTTGCGGATGCCGACGCCCAGACCGACGCCGTCGACCGTGCGCCCGTTGAGGTCGACGGTGATCCCGACGGCGCCGACGACCAGGCCGTCACCGGGGCAGTTGAGCAGGTCGGCCGTGAGGACGACGCTGGTCGTGACGGTCTGGCCGCAGGACAGTGGCGAGGCGTGCGCAGCGTGCGCGGGCGTCAACACGGTGAGGAGCGCGGCGGCCCCCACCGCCGCGAACCACCCTGACGACAGCATCCGGGAAACGCGGATCATGCCGGGACTCCTTCTGCCGTGGCGTTGCGGACCGGCCTCGTTGGTCGGGCACGGACCCCTTGCGGGGCACGACGAGACGGACGGCCCGCCTTTCGCACAGGGTCAAGCGAAAGCATCCACAAGGAAATGAGGCGGCAAAGAATGGCCTACGGCGGGCGTAGGATGACCGGATCGCCGTTCGCCGTGCGGCTGCGGTGCCCGCTCACCGAACACTTCCCACGGCGCCCCGACGCCCCGCCCATAGACCGGGGCACGGCTCAGGCTTCGCGCAACGTCCTTCCGAGCACCGCGCGTTGCGCCGGCAGCGCACCCGCGTGGGCTTCCCGTCCCTTGGGCGTCAAGCGCACCTGGACGCCCCGCCGGTCCCGCGCACACATGCCGCGCTCCACGAGCCCGTCCCGCTCCAGCCGGCCGATCAGCCGGGACAGCGCGCTCTGGCTGAGATGGACGCGCGCGGCGATCTCCTGGACGCGGTGCTCCCCGACTCTGCCCTGCTCCTCGTACTCGGCGAGGACGTCGAGCACCTCGAAGTCGCTGACGCCCAGGCCGTACCGGTGGAGTTCCCGGTCCAACTCGCACATGGTGCGCGCGTGCAGCGTCAGGATCTCCCGCCAGCGGTCCACGAGGGGGTGTTCGGAGGACTTCACGGTCATGGCGGGCAACCGTAGCAGGGGGTGGGTGAAGGAGGTGTGAGGTTTCGACGCGTACACAACAGCTGGCCGGTTCGTGATGGCTGGGGTCCTTCTCATCCGGTGTGCCCCAACGTCCATACGCCCCGTTGAGACGGGGTCAGCGGTACGGATCGGCCCCCTCGACCCCTTGTACACCAGTGAGAACTTCCTCATCACCCGTGTGCGCGCCGAGGGCCCCGAGACGGCTTCCGGGCACGAAGGAGCGCCCTCAGCATCGCCGCACCCGCGCCCACCGCCGCGAGGTGGAGGACGGCCGCGAGCGCGAGGTCCTCCGGGAGGGTCGCATCGGCCGGTTGCGCAACCGCCAGGTACAGGGTGAACGGAAGCTTCCATCCGCTCCAGGCGAACAACGAGCCCGAGCCGAGCCAGCCGAGCACCATCGGGCCCCACCGGGGGACCCCCGCGGGCCGGCCCCCGAGGACGGCCCAGGTGGCGCCAGAAGCGACCAGGGCCCAGAACCCGAGGAGGCCGGACAGCGTGCTCCAGGCGAAGTCCCGCTCCCCGGGGCGGGCGACGGCCACGGTGCCGCCGACCGCCCAGTACAGCCAGACGAGACCGACCGTGACGCCGACCACCACCCGCCACGGCGGCGCCCCCGACGTCTCCCTTCCGCCGCGCCCGAGCCGACCGGCGAACGCGTCCGGCCAGCGCCGCCGCAGGTACGCGGGCAGCGCGAGGGCCAGCCCCAGCCCCATGCCGACGCATCCGAACTGCACCAGCGCGGCCTCCCAGTCCGGCATCGACGGGCCCGGGTCAGTCCCCGTCTCCCGACCGTCGTCCGCCGGGCCCGGGAACGAACTGAACACGGCGTACGGCAGCACCGGCACGAGGAATCCCGTCCCGACCCAGGCGCAGAAGACGAACGGCGCCCCCGGAATGCGCATCCCCCAGGGCCGCACCAGCGCGAGTGCCACCGCGATCCCGATCCCGGCCATGCCGATCGTCGCACTGTTGAGCACCACCCACTCGGCCTTGCCGAAGCCGGCCCCGACCGGCAGCAGCCCCGCGAGCGAACCGGCCACCCACGACACCTTGATCAGCAAGTAGGGCGCCAACGCCAACGCGGCCCCGTACGCGGCGCACTGCCCGACCCGATCCCACCGGATCACCTGAACTCCCGTCCCTGCCAAAGGAGTTCCAGCCTCGTTCAGCATCGCACCCGCGGGCGTCAACCGTCGGTCGCATCCCTGTCATCACCTGGGATGAGTCCGCAAGGGAACCTCAGCCGAGCCAGCCCGGCCGGACCAGTCCGGACTCATAGGCCAGGACGACGAGTTGAGCACGGTCCCGGACCGCCAGCTTCACCATCGCCCGGCTCACGTGCGTCTTGGCGGTGAGCGGACTCACGACGAGCCGCCGGGCGATCTCCTCGTTCGACAGGCCCATCCCGACGAGGGCCATCACCTCGCGTTCCCGGTCGGTGAGCGGGTCCAACGACGCAGCCGCCTCCGGCACCTTGGAACGGGCCGCGAACTCCGCGATGAGCCGACGGGTCACCCCGGGCGACAGCAGCGCGTCCCCGGCCACCACCGCCCGCACGGCGCGCAGCAGTTCCTCCGGTTCGGTGTCCTTGACCAGGAACCCCGAGGCACCCGCCCGGATGGCCTCGAAGACGTACTCGTCCAGCTCGAAGGTGGTGAGCATGACCACGCGGACCGCACCGGTGTCCGGGTCACCGGCGATGCGGCGGGTCGCCGCCAGGCCGTCGAGCCGCGGCATGCGGATGTCCATGAGGACCACGTCCGGCCGTAGCTCCCGGACCATCCGCACGGCCTGCTCGCCGTCGGCGGCCTCACCGGCGACCTCGACGTCCGGTTGTGCGTCCAGCAACGCCCGGAACCCCGCCCGGACCAGGGCCTGGTCATCGGCCAGCAGTACGCGGATCACGGGCCCTCCCGGGGCGGCTCGACGGGCGGTTGCCGGGTCGCGAAGGGCAGGTCGGCTCCCACCCGGAACCCGCCGTCCGGCCGGGCCCCCGCTTCGATCGTGCCACCGAGCGCTGCGGCCCGCTCCCGCATCCCGGCGAGTCCGTTGCCGCTGCCGCCCGCCTCCGCTGCGGTCGCCGGACCGTCGTCGTCGACGTGCAGCAGCAGATGGCGGTCGTCCCCGTAGTGCACCAGCACCCGGGCCCGCCGCGAACCCGAGTGCCGCACCACGTTGGTGAGTGCTTCCTGGACGATCCGGAACGCGGCCAGGTCCGTCCCGGGCGGCAGCGGGCGGGGCGTGCCCTCGGTGGTGACCTCGACGGCGAGTCCGGCACGGGCCGCCTGCTCGACCAGTTCGGGGAGCCGGTCGATGCCGGGGGCGGGCGCCAGCGGGGCGGTGCCCGGCGTGCGGAGCGCGTCGAGGACCTGCCGGACCTCGCCGAGGGCCTCCTTGCTCGCCCCCTTGATGGTGGTCAGCGCGGTCCTGGCCTGCTCCGGATCGGAGTCCAGCAGGGCCAGGCCCACGCCCGCCTGCACGTTGATCACGGAGATGCTGTGGGCGAGGACGTCATGCAGTTCACGGGCGATCCGCAGGCGCTCCTCGTCGGCCCGGCGGCGCGCCGCCGCCCTGCGCTCGGCCCGCTCGCGGTGCCACTGTTCCCGGCGGACCCGGCCCAGCTCCGACACCGCGAGGATGGCCACCAGCCAAGCACCGACGATCACCTCGCTGCCCCAGGGAGCGGCTGCGTCGCCGGTCGGCGACAGCCAGCGGTGGAATGCGTGCGACACCAGCAGGTGCCCCGCCCACCAGAGGCCGACGGCCGTCCACGCGGCGCGCCGGTGACCGGCCACCACCGCACTGAAGCAGGCCACGGCCAAGGTCAGGAACACCGGACCGTAGGGGTAGCCGGCGGCGAGGTAGGCGAGCGCCCCGAGGGCGGTGCCGAAGACGACCGCGACGGGGTGGCGCCACCGGGCCAGGAGGAGCAGTGCGCACCCGGCCAGCAGCAGTCGACCAGCGACTCCGAGGGGTTCCCGGTCGGGCTGGGCCTGCGCGGCGAAGGTGGTGCCGATGAGGACGACCGCGGTGACGAGGAGGGTGGAGCGCCAGGGCCACCGCGCGCCGGCCCCGGATTCCGTCGGGCCCTCGTCCGTCCCGTCGCCCCGCCCCGGCCCGGTCCACCACCGCCACGGCGGGCCCTCCCGGTCCGGGCCGTCGTCCTCGTGCACGCGCCGCTCTCCCATGGCGCTCACGCTAGACGTCCGGGGTGCTCGGGGCGTCGACCGGACGAGGTGGGCCCGGGTACTCCCCGGGGAGTACCCGGACGCCCGGGCCGCGGGCGGGCGGCCGCGGTCAGCGGTTGATCGACGACAGCACGCGTCCCGCCATCGGGTGGGTCCGCACGATCTCCCCGAGGGTGCTGGTGCCCCGGGTGATCCGGGTGAACGCCTTCCAGGCCGGTCGGAATCCGGTCAGTGCGGCGTGCAGCATCCCCGGCCTGCGCTCGAACAGGGACATCATCCGCTTGCCGACGCTCATCTCGACGCCCAGGCCCGCCTTGACCGCGAACGCGTAGTTGAGGGCCTGCCGCCGTGCGTCGACGGCGTCGTGCGACTCGGCGATGCGCACCGCCCACTCGCCGGCCAGTCGGCCCGAGCGCAGGGCGAAGGAGATGCCCTCACGGGTCCACGGCTCCAGCAGCCCCGCCGCGTCACCGCAGACCAGCACGCGCCCCCGGGACAGCGGCGAGTCGTCGCTGCGGCAACGGGTGAGGTGCCCCGAGGAGATGCTCGGTTCGAAACCGGCGAGCCCGAGGCGGGCGATGAAGTCCTCCAGGTACCGCTTGGTGGCGGCGCCCTCGCCGCGGGCCGAGATGACCCCCACGGTCAGGGTCTCGCCCTTGGGGAACACCCACCCGTAACTGCCGGGCATGGGGCCCCAGTCGATGAGGACCCGCCCCTTCCAGTCCTCGGCGACCGTCGGCGGCACCGGGATCTCGGCTTCGAGCCCCAGGTCGACCTGGTCGACCTTGACCCCGACGTGTGCCCCTATCCGGCTGGCGCTGCCGTCCGCGCCGACGACGGCCCGCGCGAGCAGGGTCTCGCCGCTCTGGAGGACCACGGCGACCGTACGCCGGTCGGGAACGGCCGAGCCGTGCTGCTCGACCCGGGTGACCGTGGCCCCGGTACGGAGTTCGGCGCCCGCCTTCTGCGCGTGCTCCACCAGTTGCTGGTCGAACTCGGGACGGTTGATCAGGCCGAACAGGGTGTGCTTCGACTTGCGGGTCCGGCTGAACTTGCCGTCGAGGGTGAAGGTCACCGCCTGCACCCGGTCCTGGAGGGGCAGTTCGAAGCCGGGCGGCAGTGCGTCGCGCGAGGGGCCGATGATGCCGCCGCCGCACGTCTTGTAACGGGGCAGTTCGGCCTTCTCCAGCACGAGGACGCTGCGCCCCGCCACTGCCGCCGCATAGGCGGCACAGGCCCCTGCGGGTCCCGCCCCGACCACGACGACGTCCCAGACGTGACGGGCCTCGTCCGAAGTGTTCTCGCTGCTCACGTTGGTCTACCGCTCCGATCCCACAGCTTGCCGCGCTTCCATCAGGCATCCTACGGCGGGCGCCGCCGCTTGCCGCTGTGGGAGGATCATCGGCGCCCGGTACGTGCCCTCCACCGGCATCGCACGGGCACCTCCCACGGACCCCAGCGTCCCGCCCCGTACACGAGTACCAACGTCGCACCCTCCAGGAGCGTGCCCATGTCACCGAATCCGCTCGCTGCCACCGTCGCTTCGCTCATGCCGAGGGCCCGCACCGACCTCGCCGAACTGGTGGCCTTCAAGTCGGTGGCGGACTTCACCCAGTTCCCGAAGGGCGAGAGCGAGGCCGCCGCGCGCTGGATCGTGGCCGCCCTGCACGCCGAGGGCTTCCAGGACGTGGCCCTCCTCGACACGCCGGACGGCACCCAGTCGGTGTACGGCCACCTGCCCGGTCCCGAGGGTGCGCCGACGGTGCTGCTGTACGCGCACTACGACGTGCAGCCGCCGCTCGACGAGTCGGCGTGGTCGACTCCGCCGTTCGAGCTGACCGAGCGGGACGGCCGCTGGTACGGGCGCGGCGCCGCCGACTGCAAGGGCGGGCTGGTGATGCACCTCGTGGCGCTGCGGGCGCTGAAGGAGCACGGCGGGGTGCCGGTGGGCGTGAAGATCATCGTGGAGGGCTCCGAGGAGCAGGGCACCGGAGGGCTCGAACGGTACGCCGAGCAGCACCCCGAGCTGCTGCGCGCGGACAGCATCGTCATCGGTGACGCGGGCAACTTCCGGGTGGGGCTGCCGACCGTGACCACGACCCTGCGCGGGATGACGATGGTCCGGATCGAGATGGAGACCCTGGCGGGCAATCTGCATTCGGGGCAGTTCGGCGGGGCGGCCCCGGACGCGCTCGGTGCGCTGATCCGCGTCCTCGACTCGTTGCGCGCGCCGGACGGTTCGACCACGGTGGACGGACTGTCCGGCGAGGGGGTGTGGGAGGGCCTGGCGTATCCGCCGGAGTCGTTCCGCGCGGACGCCCGGGTGCTGGACGGGGTGGAACTCATCGGTTCGGGCACGGTCGCGGACCGGATCTGGGCGCGGCCGGCAGTGACGGTCCTGGGCATCGACTGCCCGTCGGTGGCGGAGGCGACGCCGTCGGTGCAGGCGCGTGCGCGGGCCCTGGTGAGCCTGCGGGTGCCGCCGGGCGTGGACGCCGCCGAGGCGACCCGGCTGCTGGTCGCGCACGTCGAGTCCCGTACGCCGTGGGGGGCGCGGGTGCGGGTGGAGCAGAGCGGCGAGGGCCAGCCCTTCCGCGCGGACCCGTCGAGTCCGGCGTACCGGGCCATGGCCGAGGCGATGGGCACGGCGTACCCGGGCGAGCGGATGCAGTACGCCGGGCAGGGGGGTTCGATCCCGCTGTGCAACACGCTCGCCACCCTGTATCCGCAGGCGGAGATCCTGCTGATCGGGCTGAGCGAGCCGGAGGCCCGCATCCATGCGGCCGACGAGAGCGTGTCCCCACAGGAACTGGAGCGGCTGGCCCTGGCGGAGGCCCTGTTCCTGACGGGGTACGCGCACGTGTGACGGTGGTGGGCGCGGGGGTCGTCGCCCCCGCGCCCCTCGGTGACGGCCGGTCCGGTGCCGAGGGAAGCCCGTCCGGCGTCGGTGGTGCCGCCCCGCGGGTACCGGGGGCGACGGGCATCGGCGGGGGGCTTAGGCCGGGGCGCCGGCCTCCAGGTAGACGGGCGCGCCCTGTTCCCTGGCGCGCAGCGCCCACCGCAGGCGCGCGTGGTGTTCGGGGGGCAGCAGCCGCCCGGCCTCGTCCTCGGTGACGAAGCGGCAGTCGCGCAACTCGGTGTCGGGCAGGAGCAACCGGTCCGTCGCGGTGGGGTCGAGACGACCGCCGTCGAAGAGGAAGCGCAGCCCTCCGTAGCGGGGCGGCGCCGGCGGCTCCCAGTCGACCACGAGCAACCGGGGCACGCCGTCGAGGCGGAGCCCGGTCTCCTCCTCCACCTCGCGCAGCCCCGCGCGGGCGGGCGCCTCTCCGGGTTCGACGATCCCGCCGGGGAACTCCCAGCCGGCCTTGTACGTCGGATCGACCAGGAGGACGCGATCGCGGGCGTCGAAGAGGAGCACTCCGGCGGCCACCGTCTCCGCGGTGGGTCGGGGTGTCTGCACGATGTCGACGGCGGGTGCGGCACCGCTGCGGACGGCCTCGGCGATCCGGACCGCCGTTTCGTGCGGGCTGAGCCTGCCGTTGTCGATGAGGTGGGCGTCCGCGGTGAGCCACGATCCCAGGGCGGCCAGGTAGGGCTCCACGTGGTCGTGGCTCCACCGTCGGACGGACGTCTCCCGGTCCACCGGGCCGGACGGGACCTCCCGCTGCTCGATCCGCTCTCGCAGGATCGTTTCGGCCGGTGCCAGCAGGAGGTGGCGCACGGCGATCCGCCGGGAGGCGAGCGTGCCGAAGATCTCGTCCCGGTAGTCCTGGCGCAGCAGGGTCACGGGGACGACGAGGACCCCGCCGACCTCGGCGAGGAGGGCCGCGGCGGTGTCCGCCACCAGACGGCGCCAGATCGGCAGGTCCTGGTAGTCGCTGACCTCGTCGAGGCGTTTGGGCGGCAGCAGTTGGGACAGCGCACCGCCGATCACGTCGGGGTCGAAGAGCGTGCTGTTCGGGATCAGCTCGATCAGTTCCCGTGCGGTGGTCGTCTTGCCCGCACCGAACGCACCGTTGATCCAGACGATCACGGTTCCCCCTCTTCTGTCGGCCCCTGAGGCTTGCCCGCAACACCCTGTCACGGAAACCAGGATGCGCCGAGGGGACCGTACCCGCAGTTCCTGAGGAGCATCACGGCACCCTCGTAGCCACCTGTCGAACCGGTGGTGACCTGCGCCGACGGTCGGACCAGGAGGCGGGTCGGGACCCGATGGGAGCGGGACGGGGGCCGTGGAGGAGGCACGGGGTCGGCCGACCTCCTCCACGGCGCCCGGTCCGGACATCCTCGGCCGGATGCCGGTCGGGCACGTGTCAGACGGACACGACGGCCTTGTTCCGCATCAGGAAGTCACCGACGTAGTCCTCGTGGGGCAGGTTCCCGTCGCTGTGCACGGTGGGGGCGTTGACGTGGACGTTGCGCACGCTCGGGTCGCGCAGCAGTGCACCGATCAGGTCCTCGTCCCGGGTGACGGCGTTGACGACCAGTGAGTCACGGAGCGGACCGATGCCGTCCGCCGCGGTCCAGGGGGCCACCCAGACGCAGGGGAAGGGCAGTTCGGTGGCGAGGAGCCGGTCCCGGGGGTCCGCGACGGCGAACACCGCCGGGCCGAGCACCACGCCGCCGTCGGGATGGTCGGTGGTCACCTCCTGGAGGGGGATCAGCGGGCGCGCGTGGGAGGCGTGGCGCTTCAGGTGCCCGATCAGCGCGTCCGCCGACTCGCGGGACACCCGGGGGCCCAGGTGCCGGGGGGTAGTCTGGTGTGCGCCGGCGCGCGCCCGCAGCACCGCCGCGAGGTCACGGGCGAACTGTTCGTGGTCGCCCTCCACCAGCACCGCGGTGGTGTTCACGCAGGCGGAGCCGGAGAGGGCGCTCACCGAGTCGGCCACGGCGGCGAGGGTCGCCGGGGAGAGCCGGTCGCGGGCGACGAGCGTCTTGGAACGGCCAGGCCCGCCGACCTTGACCGTCGGTGAGGAGCCGTAGGCGTGCGCGATCTCGTCGCCGCCGTAGGCGAGACCGAGGTCGGCGCGGCGCAGCAGGGTGGACACTCCCCCGTGCGTGGTCGGGAGGTACACCGCGGCGGTGTCCGGGAAGCCCGCCGCCCGGAGCGCCTCGATGACCCGGTGGGCGGTGAAGGGTTCACGGCGCGAGGGGCGCACCGCGACCCGGTACCCGAGGGCCAGCGCCTGGAGCCAGCCGTTCTGGATCGTGGGCGTGTTGCCGGAGAGCACGGCGGCGAGCGTCTCGCCCCGTCGGGTCCACACGCCGCTGCCCGTTCCGTCGGCGGCCTCCTGCCAGGTGCGGACCGAGCCGTGGGGCCGGGCGCGGTCGGCCCGGTCGGGTGCTTCCGCGATGGCCACGGCGACGGCGCGCCCCAACTCCTCGGTGAGCGGGGCGTTGTGGCCGGACACGCGGTTGACGTACGCGCAGTGTTCCGCGAACGAGAGTCCGCCGAGGACGTCGTCCAGGAACCGTCGGGACGCCTCGACGAGCCTTGCGGCGCGTTCCCCGGCGGGCAGCGGGGCGGCGGCGGCCTGGGCCCGGACGCTCTGCGAGAGGAGCAGGTCGGGGCTGAGCGAGAGGGAGGCCAGCGGGGAACCGTCGAGGGCGTGGACGGTCTCCCGGGCCCGGGTGCTGAGCCGTCCTCGGTGCGTCAACAGCGGGAGTTCCAGGACGTCTTCGGCCTGTGGGGCGACGCGGGACGGGACGCGGGACGGGGCCCCCATCTAGTACACCCCCTGGATGACCGGCTCCCCGTCGAACGCGGCGAGCGGTTGTGGCGACCCTAGGGCGTCCCCGACGGCCCCTTCCGGTGCGGGCACCCGGATCGCCGAGTCCCGTTCCAGGTTGTTGGGGATGAAGACCCCGCTGCTGAGGTGCGTCATGCGTACCTGTCCCCGTTCCCCGTAGGCCACGGGGAGCCGGGTCTCGGGGTCGACGACGGCGAAGACCACGAACGGGGAGTAGCCGTCGTAGACGGTGTCGGACGCGTCCTCGGTGGGGCGTGCCCGTGCGGTGGTGAGGACCATGGTGCTGCCGTAGATGTTCTGGATCACCGTGTCGGGCAGGGCGTCCGCGATGAGGTCGTACGTGTCGTCGTCGAGGTGCGCTCCGGCGAAGGCCAGGTACTTCAGGGTCCCCCGCAGCCGGTCGGCGAGTTCGTCGTGGAGGAGCAGTTCGGAGAAGATCGGTGGGGTGGTCGTGATGGCGGCGATGTCCTGGCTGCGGATGACGTGGCCGAGCTGGTCGACCAGGTGCGCGAGGTACGGGTCGGGGCTCTCGCCCGCGGCGATCAGCTTCTTCACCCAGCGCGGGTCGAGGTCCACGGTGTGCAGGACGGACCCCAGGGCCTTGGCCTGGAGGCGGGTGGTGTGTCCGAAGGCGTGCGGGCCCGAGGGCATCGCCACCAGCCACGGCCGGCCGCTGGGGAAGCCCGCCTCGCGCAGTTCGGCGGTCTTCCATTCGAGGGCCCGGCGCACCCAACGCTCGGTGTAGGGAAGGCGTTTGGGCGCACCGGTGGTTCCGCCGGTCTCGAACACGGAGGGGACGGGTTCGTGCGCCAGTCCCTGCGGGACGAGGTCGGCGACGGGCCGGTCCCGCAGGTGCTCGGCGATGTCGGGGAACCTGGCGAGGTCGGCGTAGGAGCGGATGTCGGTGAGGGGGTCGAAGTCGAGCGTCTTGGCCAGCTCCAGCCACAGCGGTGAGCCGGTGTCGGGCGAGAAGTGCCAGTGCAGGGCGGCGTGCAGGTACGCGTCGGGGTCGATCGTCGCGGAGTCTTCGAGGGCGAGGAACGAAGCGGTCATGGGGTGCTCCTTGTCGGGGGCCGGTGTCGGCTCATACGAACCAGCTGCCCAGGACCCGCGCGGTCTGTTCGGGGTTGAGACGGGGGTCCAGCAAGGTCCGGTAGCGGGCCGGGTCGTGCGGCTCGTGGCCGTCCTGGGTGCACTCGTGGACGTCCTCGGGCGTGGCCTCCAGGTGGAGTCCGGCGGGGCGGTGCCCGGCGTCGACGAGGATGCGTTGGAACTGCGTCAGCTCGTCGACGACGTGCTCGACGTGGCGGGTCTTGAAGCCGTGGGTGCCCGTGACCGTGTTGCCGTGCATCGGGTCGCTGATCCAGTGCACGTTCTCGACCCGGCGGTGCACGCTCCGTACGAGGGGGCGCAGTTGCTCGATGTTCCGGTGTCCCATGCGGGCGATGAAGGTGAGCTTGCCCGGCTCGTCACGGGGATTCAGCCGGACCGCCAACTCCGCCGCCTCGTCCGGCGTCAGGTCGGGTCCGACCTTCACGCTGACGGGGTTGCTCAGGGTGGCCGCGACGGCGATGTGCGCCCCGTCGGGCTGTCGGGTGCGGGCGCCGATCCACGGCCAGTGGGTGGTGGCGAGGTGGTGCCCCGACTCGCCGCGGCGGAGGAAGCGCAGCTCGTAGTCGAGCAGGAGCATCTCGTGGCTGGTCCAGATCGGATCGAGGTTCGCGGTCGCCCGGTGGTGGTCCGCGATGGCCGCGTAGGAGGTCTGGGCGGCGGCGTGGGCCTGGGCGATGCGGGCCGGTGCGGGTCTGCGGGCCTTCCGGTCGGGGCGGGGGGAGTTGACGATGGGGCCGCGGTAGCTGGGCAGGCTCACTCCGCCCACCACCTCGTGGTCCTGGGAACGGGGCTTGGCGTACTGGCCGGCGAGGCGCCCGACGCCGATGACGTGGCGCCCGGTGTGCGTCCGTAGGTGTGACCGGAAGTGGGTGAGGAAGGCGATCATGCTGCGGGTGTCGGCGTCCACGTCGTCGTCGATGTTCTCGACGCAGTGGCCGAGTTGCAGGATCAGCCCTCCTCCGGCGTCCAACTGGGCCAGTTCGCTGCGGAGTTCGGTGACGGATCGGGGGCTGACGAGGTCCTGGGGCGGAAGGGCGCGCAGAGTGGCCCGCAGGGCTTCGCGGTCGGGCCAGTCGGGCTGTTGGCGTGCGGGGAGCCCGCGGAATCGGTCCCAGTTCGTCTCTGCGAGTGCGTGGCTGTCGAGTCCGGTGGTGGGTCCGGTCATGGAAGTCATCCTTCGGAATCGGGGTGGTGGCCGCCGGCGGGTCGGGGGCGTGCACGGGAGGTGGTCCACACGCATCCGTTGCCGCTCGGGCCCTCGGTCAGTTCGTGTGCGGCGCGCAGTCCCTTCTTGGTGATCATTCCGGTGGTCGCCGGCACGCAGTACTCGCACGGGGACCGGAGCGTCAAGGTGACACCGCGTTCGCGGGCCAGTTCGCGGTACTCCCAGATGGCGCAGCGCCGGATGCGCAGCACGGCGCGCTCGGGTCCGTTCTCGACCCACTCGGTGTCGGAGCCGTAGAGGTCCGCCTGGGCGTTGAGCCGTTCCAGCGGGACGACGGCGTCGTGCTTGGGGGCGGGGTCGACGGCCGCGTAGATCGTGCTGTTGGACGCCGCCCAGGAGGCGAGGTCGTCGAGGCCGAAGTGCCCCACGACGAACTTCTCCATCAGGGCCTGCCCGCGGAAGAAGGCCGCCTTCCACTCCTCTTCCCCTTCGCCCTCCGGCAGTCCCTCGAAGATGGCGTGCTTGACCCTCAGGAGGTCCTGCATGTGGAGCCCCGCCCGGGCCTCGACGACGAACCGGGTCAGGCCGGCCTCCCCTTCGAACAGGCGGCGTTTCCACAGGGCGGTGCGGGCGGCGTCGGGGGGCGTCTCCTCGGGGGGCACTGCGCGCGTGTCCGCGTCGACGGTGGACGCCCGCTTGCAATCGGTCATGCGTGGCTACCTCTCCTGTTTCCTGGACGTGCTCTGCGGGTGGACGGATCGCGCACGCCCGGGTGTCCCGACGGGTCCGTCGGGACACCGGAGCGTTCGGGTGGGCGCCGGTCTCCTAGAGTCGCGGGGAGGAGCCCGTGGTGGCCGGTCGGCGGTGCGGAGCGCCGTGCGGGGCCGGGGTGCCGCTCCCCCGCAGTCGCGGGACGACGCCTTCGCAGAGCGCGTCGAAGTCGTTGCCGAGGATCAGTTGGAAGCCGTCGACACCGCCCTCGTCGTACCACCGGCGCATCTCGTCCCCGATCTGCTCGGGGGTGCCCACGAACCGTGCGTGCTCGGCGAGGCCGACCGCCGCCGCCGCGAACTCCCCGACGGTCCGCCCGCCCGCCCGGGCGAGGTCCCACAGCGGCAGGTACCGCGAACCGTGCGTCGCGAAGACCTCGTCGGGGTCCTCGGGGAGCACCCGGGCGGGCAGCCGGTCGGCCGGACCGAGGCCGTCCAGGTGGAGTCCGGGGTACCGGGCCCGCACTTCGTCGAGGGCGAGCCGCCCGCCGTGGGCGCCGGCGTGCGCGCGCTGGGCGCGGAGCAGGCGTTCGGCCTCGTCCTCGGTGCCGACGATGTGCACGTAGCTGCCGGGCAGCAGGGCGACCGCGTCCTCGGGGCGTCCTGCTGCCCGTGCCTCGCGGCGGAGGATGCGTCGCAGTTCCTTCGCCGCGCCGAGGGTGGCGGTTCCCGCGAAGACGCCGTCGGCGGTGCGGGCGGCCAGCCGCAGCCCCTCCAGCGACGAAGTGGCCTCCAGGGTGAACGGGAACGCGGGCGAGTAGGGCGCCATGTCGATGGGGCCGGTCTGGTCGTAGAACTCGCCGTGGTGGGTGACGTCCGTGATGAGGTCCTCGCGGACGAAGCGGTCCGTCGCCCGGTCGGGCCGGTTCGCCTCCGGCGGCCAGCTCGCCCACAGCTGACGGGCCACCTGGATGAACTCCTCGGTCTGGACGTGGCGTCGGTCCCGGGGCACCTGGCGCTGGACGCCGAGGGCCGTGCCCGACCGGAAGGACGACACCACGTTGACCCAGGCCCGCCCGGCGGATATCCGGTCCAGGCTGGCGAGGCTGCGCGCGAACGCGGAGGGGTGCGTGTACATCGTGGAGACGGTCGGCATCACCGCGATCCGGGTGGTGGCGCTGGCGATCAGCGCCGCCATCTGGAACGGCTCGAACACGGTCAGCGGGGGGCCCGCGCGCAGCCCGGCACGGTTCACTCCGGAGAAGTCGGCCTGGAACAGGGCGTCCACTCCTGCGGCCTCCGCCTGCTGGGCGGCCCGCAGGAAGGTGTCCACCCGGAACGGGGAGTCGGCGCGGCCCGCCGCCGTCCGCCAGTCCCGACTCGTGGGCAGGTACTGCGCGTTGAGCAGCACCGTCGGGCCGCTTCCGGTCTGTCGTGGGGGCCCGGCCGCCGAGGTGGCGGCCGGTGACGAGGTTGACATCTTTCCCTCTCGCTGTGGGGTCTGTTCGGGTGCTGCGCGGGTCAGTTCTTCTTGACGCGGTGGAAGATCGGTTCCCAGGAGTTGACGGGGAACGTCAGCTCCTTGACGTTCGTCCGCGCCAACAGGACCTGCGCGGAGTCGAACAGCGGGATGCCGTAGGCCTGCTTGAGGATCCTGGTCACCGCGTCGTCGACCAGGGCGCGGCGCTTCGCCGGGTCGGCGGTGGCGGCCTGTCGGGCGAGGAGCGAGTCGACGGCCGGTCGGGGGGCCTGCCCGCCCCAGGGGGCGAGATCGGTGTGGTAGAAGGCGGCGATGCCGTCGGCGTCGCCGCGGCTGGCCCCTTGGTAGACGGCGAGTTGCCAGTCACCGGACTTGCGGAGGTCCGCCTGTTCCGCCTCGGACACCCGGTTGAGTTCGACCGCGATGCCGAGGTCGGCGAGGTTGTCCTTCACGTACTCCCAGCCCGACGCGGCGGTGCCGATGTCGGTGCCGGCGAAGGTGAGCGACACCTTCAGTCGGCGGCCGTCCTTGGCCCGGACGCCGTCGTCGCCCTTCTTCCAGCCGGCCCGGTCGAGGAGCTTGCGGCTGTGGTCGGGGTCGTAACGGAGCAGATCGCCGTGTTCCTCGTACGACGGGTGCCCGCGGGACACCACGCTGGTGGCGGGTTCGACGCCCTCGCCGTAGAACGTGTCGACGAACTCCTTGCGGTCGATGCCGTGTTGGATGGCCTGACGGACCGCCGGGTCGGCGATGACCGGGTCGGCCGTGTTGGCGACGAAGGTGTTCACCACGCCGCGGTTGGCGGCGAGGACGGTGGTGACGCCGCTCTGCTTCTCGGCCTGGGCGAGTCCCGTCTCGGTCATCGAGTAGGCGAGGTCGTACTCCCCCGACACGACACCGGCGGCCCGCAGGCTCTCCTCGGGCACGATCTGGACGGTCACCCGCTCCAGTGCGGACGCGCCCTTGCGTCCGTAGGTCTCGGGGGCCCAGTCGTAGTCCTTGCGCTGGACGTACTCGACGCGTTCGTCCTGCACGGCCTCGTCCAGCACGAAGGGTCCCGAGCCGACGGTGCCCTCCGCGCAGCGTTCCTTCGGGCTCTTCGCCAGGGACTCGGGGGCGATGATCCCGAACTGGCCCTCGCTGTTGGCCTGGAGGAAGCCGGCGTTGGGCTCCTTGAACTCGATGCGCACCTTGCGCCCGTCGACGGCCCGGGCGCGTTCGTAGCCGCGGAGGTAGGCGCCGGGCGTCTGGGAGACGCCCTGCTCGGCCAGGTCCCAGAGCTTTTCGAAGTTGTCCGCGACGACCTGGGCGGTCAGCTTCTCGCCGTTGCTGAAGGTCACTCCGTCACGGATCGTGAACTCGTAGGCGCGTCCGCCGTCCAGGGTCTTCCAGGACTCGGCCAGATACGGTTCGAGCTGGCCGGTGGTGGGGTCCTCGCTGAGCAGGGTGTCCAGCACCTGTCGGCCGAAGAGCGCGAACGGGTTGGACTGCGCGTAGTCGAAGCAGGTCGGGTACCAGCCGTACGCCACGCGCAGATGGGTCGTGTCCGTGTTGCCGGAGGAGGCATCGACTCCGGCGGAGCAGCCCGTCAGGAGGAGAGTTGCTGCTCCGGTGGCGGCGAGCAGGCGCGTCAGGGGCGCGCGGGTCATGGTGAAGGTGTCCTGTCTGGAGAGGTGCGAGAGGTAGGGGAGGTGAAAGAGGTCAGAGGAGTGGAGGGGACGGCAGGGTCGGAAGCGGTGGAGGGACGGGCAGTGGTGGTGGGGTCGGCGGGCGGAGCGAGCCGGAGCGCGGGGACCGCGTCCAGCAGGGCCCGGGTGTGCGGGCTGGTGGGGGCCTCGAACACGGCCTCGGTGGGGCCGCGTTCCTCGACCCGCCCCCGGTGCATGACCAGCACCTCGTCGGCGACGGCGCGGACCACCCCGAGGTCGTGGGAGACCAGGAGGTAGGCCATGCCGCGGCGGGCCTGGAGTTCGCCGAGGAGTTCCAGCAGGGCGAACTGCACGGCCTGGTCGAGCGCCGAGACGGGTTCGTCGAGCACGACGACGTCCGGGTCGAGGGCGAGCGCCCGGGCGATCGCCACCCGCTGCAACTGTCCGCCGGACAGTTGGGTGGGGCGGCGGTCGGCGAGGTCTGCCGGCAGGTCGACCTGTTCGAGGAGTTCCCGGGCGCGCTGGGCGCGCCACCGCTTGCTGCCGACGCCGTGCGCTTCCAACGGTTCCGTGACGGCGCGGCCGACGGCCAGCGAGGGGTTCAGGCTGCGCGCGGGGTTCTGGTAGACGAGTTGCACCCGGCGGGCGAACTCCGCGCGGGCCCGTCGGACGGGGCGCAGTTCCTGACCGTCGAGGAGCACGGTGCCGCTGTCGGCGGCTTCGAGTCCGGTCAGCAGCCGCAGCAGGGTGGACTTCCCCGCCCCCGACTCGCCGACGATCGCAACGGTCCGTCCGCGGTGCAGGCCGAGGCTCACGTCCTGCACGGCGTGGACCCGTTCGTGGCCCCGTTCGCTGACGAACGACTTGCCGAGCCCGCGCGCTTCGAGCACGGGCGGTGGCGCGTCCTCGGCGACCTGCGCCGCGGGGCGGGCCGGCAACCTGCTGGGCTGGGAGGTCAGCAGTTGTCGGGTGTAGGCGTCCTGCGGGTCGCCGAGGACCTGCTGGGTCGGCCCGGACTCGACGACGCGACCGTCCCGCATCACCAGGACGTGCTCGGCGCGTTCACCGGCCACCGCGATGTCATGGGTGACCAGCAGCATCGACAGGTCCCGGCTCTCCCGCACCTCGTCGAAGAGGTCCAGCACCCGCCGCTGGACGGTGGCGTCCAGGTTGGAGGTCGGTTCGTCGGCGAGCAGCAGACGGGGCTCGCCGATCAGGGCGAGGGCGATCAGGATGCGTTGCCGCTGTCCTCCGGACAGTTCGTGCGGGTACTGGCGCAGTCGTAGCTCCGGCCGGTCGACGCCGACGGCTTCCAGCGCGGCGACGGTCCGGGCGCGGCTCTCCTCCTTGTCGGTGAGGCGCAGGAAGTGCCGGTACAGCTCGGCGAACTGCGCGCCGATCCGCATCAGCGGATCGAGCGAGCGGATGGGGTCCTGGGGGACGAGTCCGACCGACCGGCCGCGCAGGGAGCGGGGGTCGGTGATCCGGCGGAGTTCACCGGTGGCGTCCTGGAACTCCAGCCGGGCGATGTCGACCCGGGCGGTGCGCGCCGCGATGCCGAGGAGCGCGTGCAGGGTCGTGGACTTGCCGGAGCCGGACTCACCGACGAGGGCGACCGCACGCCCCCGCGGGACGGTGACGGACAGGTCGTCGACGGCGACCGTGGCGGCGCGTCCCCGGCCTCCGGGGTAGGCCACCCGGAGCCCTTCGAGGCGGAGCAGGGGATCGGGCCCGGTCGTCGGCCGGGTGGGGGCACTCATGCGAGCCCCGCTTCCGACGCGCCGAGCGCCCGTCCCAGGCGGTGCAGCGCGAGCACCACGCCCGCGAGCACCACGCCGGGCAGGGTGGTGAGCCACCACGCCGTGGCGAAGTGGTTGCGGCCACCGGCGATCAGGCTCCCCCACTCCGGGTCCGGCGGTTGGGTGCCGTACCCCAGGAAGCTCAGGGCGGAGACCGACAGCACCATCGTCGCCAACTCCAGTGCGCCCAGCGCGGTGATCGGTCCCCGGGCGTGGGGCAGGACGTGCCGCAGGAGGATGCGGTACCGGGGCAGCCCGAAGCCCTTCGCCGCCTCCACGAAGGTCTGGGCGCTGACGCGCAGCACCTCGGCACGGGTGACCCGGACCAGGGCGGGCACCGAGGCGATGCCGACGGCGACGGCGAGGTTGACCGGGCCGGTGCCCAGGCCCGAGACGATCAGCAGCGAGATCAGCAGGGAGGGCAGGGCGAGCAGGACGTCCACCGTGGCCATCAGCACCCGGTCCACGACGCCCCCGAAGTAGCCCGCGACCAGGCCGACCACGATGCTCAGGCCGAAGGCGAACGCCAGCGCGAGGAGCGCGATCGACAGACTGGCCTGGGTTCCGTGGACGACCCGGCTGAACAGGTCGCGTCCGAGTTCGTCCGTGCCGAAGAAGTGCTCGGCGGACGGGGGTTGCAGACGTCGGGAGACGTCCTGGGCGTACGGGTCTGCAGGGGCGATGCTCCGGGGGAGCAGCGCGGCGACGGCCACCAGGCCGAGGGTGATCAGCGCCGCCCACGGAACGGAGGTCCGGGTCCGTGCCGGTGCGGGGGGAACGGTCGTCGCGGTCATGCGGGCACTCCCCCGCTGCGGTGCCGGGTCCTCGGGTCGAGGACCGGGTACAGCAGGTCGACGGCGAGGTTCACGGCGGCGAAGACCAGCGCGGCGAGCACCGCGATCGCCAGGATCACCGGGGCGTCCTGCGTCTCCACGGAGGAGGCGAGCAGCCGGCCCAGGCCCGCCCGGGCGAACACCGTCTCGGTGATCACGGTGCCGACCAGCACTCCGCCGACGGTCAGTCCGGCGAGGGTCACGAAGGGCAGCAGCGCGTTGCGCACCACGTGGGCGAGGTACACCCGGCCCCAGGGCAGCCCCCGGGCCCGGAGCAGTTCGACGAAGGCCGCCTGCTGGACGTCGTCGAGGCTGCGGACGAGGACGGCCGTCAACGACGCGGACACCGGGAAGGCCAGCGCGACCGCGGGCAGCACCAGGCCGGACAGGCCGGTCCCGCCCGCTGACGGCACCCACCCGAGGGTGAAGGAGAACAGTTGCACCAGCAGCAGGCCCAGCCAGAACGCCGGGATCGACGCGATCAGCGCCGGAACGTTCACCAGGGTGCGGTGCAGGAAGCCGTCGCGCCGCCAGGAGGTGGCCAGGGCGAGCGCGAGGGACAGCGGCACCGCGAGGGCGAGGCCGCCGGCCGCGAGGCTGATGGTGTTCGGGGCCACCGCCGCGAGGACCTCCGGCACCGGTTTGCCCGATTGGAAGGAGGTGCCCAGGTCCCAGCGGAGGAGTTGCCCGAGCGTGTCGAGGTAGCGGACGAACAACGGCTGGTCGAGCCCGTACTGGGCGCGCAGTGCGGCGACCTGTTCCGCCGTGCCGCCGCCGGCCCCCGCGGACCGGCGTTCCAGCATGAGGGCGACCGGGTCGCTGGGCAGGGCGTAGAGCAGGAAGAACGACAGGGTGTAGACCGAGAACACCACGACCACGCCGTAGCCGCAGCGGCGCAGCACGTACGCGGCGGTGGTCCGGCTCGCGGGCAGCCGTTTCGGGGTGGTGTTCCCGGGTGGTGCCGGGTGCAGGGTTTTCGCCATGCCTCAGAACCTCAGGGACGCTTCGGTCAGGGCCGCGCGCAGCACCTGTTCGATGAAGGTGAACTCGGCTTCGCCGACGATGGCCGGGGGTGCCAGGAGGATCGCGGGGTCGCCCCGTTCGTCGAGCCGGGCGTGGAGTCCGCCCTCGCGGAGCGCCGGTGCGAGCAGTTCGTCCAGGAGGCGGCGGCGTTCGGGGGCGGTGAAGGGTTCCCGGGTGTGCTTGTCCTTGACCAGCACCACGCCCCAGAAGTAGCCGGCGCCGCGTACGTCGCCGACGATCGGCAGGTCGAGGAGTTTCTCCAGGGTGGTGCGGAACAGGTCCTCGTTCGCGCGGACGTTCTCGTTGAGCTTTTCGCGTTCGAAGATCGCGATGTTCTCCAGCCCGACGGCGGCGGCGACCGGGTGCCCGCCGAAGGTGAGTCCGTGGACGAAGGTGTTCTCCTTCTTCGTGAACGGCTCGAACAGGCGGTCGCTGACGATCGTCGCGCCGGCGGGTATGTACCCGGAGGTGATGCCCTTGGCGCCGGTGATGATGTCGGGGGTGATGCCGTAGCGGTTGATCGCGAAGAAGTCGCCGATGCGGCCGAAGGCGGTGATGACCTCGTCGGCGACGAGGACCACCCCGTACCGGTCGGCGATCTCGCGGACCCGTTCGAAGTAGCCGCGGGGCGGCGGGATCGCGGCACCGGAGTTCTGCACGGGTTCGAGGAAGATCGCGGCGACGGTGTCCGGTCCTTCGAACTCGATCGCTTCGGCGATCCGGTCCGCGGCCCAGAGCCCGAACGCCTCCTCGTCGTCGCGCAGGTGCTCGGGGGCGCGGTAGATGTCGTTGGTGGGCACCTTGTGGGCGCCGGGTACGAGTGGCTCGAAGGGGGCCCGCAGTCCGGGGAGGGAGGTGATGGCCAGGGCGCCCTGGGTGGTGCCGTGGTAGGCGATCGTGCGGCTGATCACCTTGTGGCGGCCGGGCTGTCCGATGGCCTTGAAGTACTGCTTGATCAGTTTCCAGGCGGTCTCCACGCTTTCGCTGCCGCTGTTGGTGAAGAAGACCCGGTTCAGGTCGCCGGGGGCCCGCTCGGCGAGTGCCTCGGCCAGTTCCGCCGCGCGCGGGTGCACCGCGTTCCAGATGGGGAAGTAGTCGAGTTCGCGGATCTGCCGGGCGGCGGCCTCCGCGAGTTCGGGGCGTCCGTGGCCGGCGTTGACCGCGAACAGCCCGGAGAGGCCGTCCAGGAACCGGTTGCCCCGGTCGTCCCAGAGGTAGGCGCCTTCGGCGCGGGTGATGACCGGGACCTCGCCGCCGGCGGAGAGCTTCGCGTGGTTGGTGAAGTGCAGCCAAAGGTGGTCACGGGTCTGCTGCTGGATGTCAGAGGTGGACAAGGTCGCACTCCCAGGGTGTCATTCCGTGGTGGACGAACAGCGGTGTACTCGTGGGTGGTTCGAGCGGTAGGGGTGGAGTTCTAGATCGCGAGCTTCGGTGCGTACTGGCGCAGCCACGAGGCGAAGTTCAGGACGACCTCGCCCTCGAAGTTGCTGACGAGGCCGTGTGACCTCGCCGCGTCGGTGAGGCCGCCGGGGGTCAGTACGTGCGGGGCGAAGATGTCCGCGAGCCCGTCCGGCGGGTCGGCGAGGACCTCGGTGAGCTGCCGGTCGAGCTGGCGCGAGTAGTCGGGGTCCGGGGTGGTCGGGTAGGGCGACTTCCGGCGCTCCAGCACACCGGGCGGGAGCAGGTCGGCCACCGCGTCGCGCAGGACGCCCTTCTCCCGACCGCCCGCGTTGTGGACGTGCCGGGACAGCGTCACCAGGTGTTCGACGATCCGGTGGTCGCAGAACGGGACCCTGACCTCCAGGCCGCCGGCCATGCTCAGCCGGTCGGTGCGGTCCAGCAGCATCGGCAGGAAGTAGGTGATGGCCAGGTGGATGATCTCCCGGTGGCGGCGCTCCCGCGCGCTGATCGACGGGTCGAAGGTGAGGCCGCCGATCGCGGTGGCGTACTCGTCGCGCAGGTACTCGTCCAGGCGCAGTTGGCGCGCGAGCCCCGGATCGATCGTGCTGAGGACGCGCTGGTGCAGATAGCCGTGGGCGGGGCTGTCCGCCATCCACGGAAACGTCTGCGCCTCCACGGCCCGGGGTTCCTGGAACCACAGGTAGCCACCGAGGATCTCGTCGGCCGCCTCGCCGGACAGGGCGACGGTCGCGTGTTCACGGACCGCGCGGCACAGCAGGAGCAGGCTGGTGTCGAGGTCGCCGAAGCCGTTGGGGAGGTCCCGGGCGCGCACCGTGGCGTCCCGCACCGCGCCGCTGGCGAGCAGTTGGCTGTCCAGCACGATGTTCGAGTGGCGCGAGCCGATGTGGTCCGCGGCTTCCCGTGCGTAACGACGGTCCAGCGCGGAGCGCGAGTCGGTCGAGTCCGCGACGTCGGTGAAGTCCACCGAGAAGGAACTCACCGGGGAGGTGCGCCCCGGCAGGCCGTTCGCGAGGGCCGTGACCGCCGAGGAGTCCAGCCCGCCGGAGAGGAACGTGCACAGCGGCACGTCGGCGATGGTCTGCCGGGCGACCGCGTCGTGCAACAGCGTGCGCAGCCCCTCCACCGCGGAGTCGAGGTCGTCCGCCCGGGCCGGTCGACCGATGAAGTCCCGGACGTCCCAGTAGCGAATCGTGCGAACGCCGTACCGGGAGAACTCCAGGACCTGTCCGGGCAGCACCTCCGAGATTCCGCGGTACGGGTTGGTTCCGGGGAACTTCAGCAACGGCAGCACC
This sequence comes from Streptomyces sp. NPDC127068, assembly GCF_042724695.1. NCBI lineage: Bacteria > Bacillati > Actinomycetota > Actinomycetes > Kitasatosporales > Streptomycetaceae > Streptomyces > Streptomyces sp. NPDC127068. Next base: position 110,598 of record NZ_JBHXEN010000024.1, read on the forward strand.
AGTTGCCGTAGTCCGTCCTCGTCCACCGAAGTGACCACGTCGGGGTGGGCGAGGATCGCCTTCGCCTCGGAGCCGAAGATCAGCCGGTCGCCGTCGCGGTGGTAGTGCAGCGGCTTCACGCCCAGGTGGTCGCGCACCAGCCACAGCGTCTCTTCCCGGTCGTCCCAGATTGCGAAGGCGAAGATGCCGTTGAAGTGTTCGACGGCGCGCACCCCCCACTCCACCCAGGCGGCGAGGACGACTTCGGTGTCGCTGGAGGTGCGGAAGCGGTGGCCCCGGGCGGCCAACTCCACCCGGAGTTCCCGGTGGTTGTACAGCTCGCCGTTGTAGGAGAGGGCGAACCGGGCCTCGGGGCCCGACGGGGGGAACAGCATCGGCTGCTCACCGTTCTCGATGTCGATCACCGAAAGCCTTCGGTGGGCGATCACCGCCTGCCGGGAGAGCCACACACCGGAGCCGTCCGGGCCCCGGTGGACCTGTGCGTCGTTCATCTTCTCGGCAATGGCCCGGGCGTCCGGACCGAGTCCTGCTAGGTCAACCCAGCCGGCTATGCCGCACATGAAGGATCCTCTCGTTTCTCATGGCCCGCGAACCCGCATGTGGGCTGGGGGTGCCGTGGCATCGGCACAGGGGGAACCGGTGAGTGTCGTGCGAGGCCCCTTAGGGGCGACGCCGTCCTTCGTCCGGCGTGAGCACGAAGGCGTCAGGCTCCGTCGGGCGGAGCTGACGGAGCGCGGGGCGACAACAGGACTCGTATCCGGGACCGGAGTTCCGCCCCGCGCGCGCATCGGTGGACAGGGAACGGACCCGGACGGCGCCACCCGAGTGACGGGCCGTGGGGTGATGGTGCGGCGCCCGCCCGGCTGACCAGGGGGGTATACCTATGTGGGCGATGCCGTTCACCGTGGTGACTCCGAGTGCGTCAGTGCTGATGCGGCGCGATGATGCGCGGCTGACCAGCAGAGATCGGGAACCGAACCGTGCAGAAAGGGGGTTCAGGCCCAACAACAGACGCACAGGACCGAGCCGCGGTGCACGCCGGATGGCGTGTCAGCGATGCGGGTCGGAGTGCTCATGCGGCGATGATCGCAGTGCATGATTGGCCGGCACAAGGACTTCTCTTGAGCTTTCCACAATGTGAGATGGCGGGGAATCAAGGGAGTTGGCGGGGGCGGGGAACGCCCCGTCGCCTGCTCCGCACTCACCCGCCGCACGCATCACGGCGCCTCAGGAACGGGGCTCGCACGGCACCCCCAGCCAACCGTCCTCTGCCACAACTACCCAGGTCAGCAGGGGAATTGACTCACGCGGGAAGCCCCTCCGGAATCCTCTCCCGGGCGAACTCCCCGTCCAACAGACGCGCGAGCGAGAGCAGTTGCCGACTGCCGCGATCGGTCCGCCACACCAGGGCCATCTGTGACGGTTCGTCAAGACCGTCGATCAGCAGGTACTGCACGTCGCTGCGGGTGGCCCGCTCCGCCAATGGACGGCAGACCAACATCCCGTGCTCACCCCCGGCCACCAGCGCCAGCCCCTCCTGAACGGTGGTGATCCCGGTAGTGGAACGGATCGGCGCGCCGGCGGGGGTGGAGCGGGGCACCCGCGCCGCCATCCAGTAGTCGGGGGCGTCCCCGACGGGATGCAGGACGTCCAGTCGGGCGAGCTCTTCGACGTGCACGCGCTGGGCCTCGGCCAGCGGGTGGGAGTTGGCGACGGCGAGCAGTCGGTCCTGCGGGGGGAAGCGGTAGCCAACGGTCAACGCGGGCTCGTTCACCGGGAGTTCCACCACCACCGCGTCGAGCCGGCCGCTGAGCACCGCCGTGAAGGGCGAGCCCAGGGGGATCTCGCTCAGCGCCATCGTGACGTCGTCCTGGGCCCGGAGCTTGCGGAACGCCTCGGTGACCTCCTCGTAGACGCTGCCGTGGAAGCCGATGCGCAGCTGACGCAGGGCACCGCTGCTGGCGCGCTCACGGGCTTGGGCGATCACCGTCGTCAAGGTGTCGTAGGCGGGGCGCACCTCGTTGACGAACTGGGCGCCGAACCGGCTGAGGGCCACGCTGCGACTGGTCCGGTCGACGAGCCGCACGCCGACCCGGCGTTCCAGAGCGGCCACGAGTTGACTGACCCGGCTCTGCGAACACCCGAGCCGGGTCGCCGTCCGGCCGAAGTGCAGTTCCTCGGAGAGGACGAGCAGGCACTCGATCTCCTGGATGTGGACCTGGTTCATCGCATCCCCTTCAGCACCCGTGATTGATTACTCTAGCTCATGGAACCTTGAGGAGATCGCTGTTGTTCCGGCCCCGGTGCGCTGCTTGATTGGTGGCATGGACGCGCATGCACCGGTGCCACGCACCGGCTCGGAACCGGATCGCACGACCCCCTGGCAATGGCTAGGGGTCCTGGTGTTGTCGTTGAGTACGTTCGTGGTCGTGACCTCCGAGATGTTGCCGGTGGGAGTGCTGACCCCGATGGCCGACGGGTTGGACGTCGCCCCGGGAACGGCCGGTCTCAGCCTGACCATCACCGGTCTGGTGACCGCGGTCACCGCCCCGGCCGTCCCCCGTCTGCTGGGTGCGCTCGATCGACGCGTGGTGCTCGCCGTGGCCATGGTGGTGCTGGCGGCGGGCAACGCCCTGAGCGCGGTGGCCCAGGGCTTCGGGCTGCTCGTGGTCTCCCGGGTCGTCCTGGGCCTCGGAATGGGAGCCGTCTGGGGCCTCTCGGCCGCGGTGGCGACCCGGCTCGTGGCCCAGCGCAACATCGCGCTGGCGGTGTCCTCCGTGGTCAGCGGGGTCGCGGCGGCCTCCGTCGTCGGTGTGCCGCTGGGCACCTTCGTCAGCAACGCGTTCAGCTGGCGCGTCGCCTTCGGCGCGCTCTCCGTCGCCGCGGTGGCGCTCGCCGTAGGACTGGTCCTGGTCCTGCCCCGCCTGCCCCGCCCGGCCGCTGCGCCCGGCTCGGACGAGCAGGGCCGCCACGAACCACTCCTGCGCACCCCGGCGGTGGTGATCGGGCTGGTGCTGATCCTGTTCCTGGTCACCGCGCACTTCGCCGCCTACACCTATGTACGGCCGGTCCTCGAAGAGCGCACCGAACTGTCCCCCGGCCCCATCGCCCTGGTGCTGCTGGTGTACGGCCTGTTCGGGCTGGTCGGCAACTTCGCCGCCGGCGCCGTGGCGGCACGCCGCGCGCTGGGCACGGTGCTCGGGCTGACGGCCGGCATCGGCGCGGCCATCGCGCTGCTCGCCCTCTTCAGCACCGTCTCCGTGCTCACCGGCATCAGCGTCGCACTGTGGGGCCTGGCCTACGGCGGACTGTCCGTGGCCTGCCAGATCTGGATGACCCAGGCCGCGCCGCACCGCGTCGAGCACGTGACCGGGCTCTACGTCGGCGTCTTCACCGCCGCCATCGCCCTCGGTGCCTTCCTCGGCGGCGTGGTCGTGGACACGGCCGGCATCAGCACGCTCCTGTGGGGCGCCGCGGTCCTCACAGCGGTGGCCTTCGCCGTCGGGCTCCTCTCCCCCGGCCGGACCTCGCCGCCCCGCCCGGCCGACGACTCCCCCGCCACGTCCCACCGACCGACCGAGAGTCCGGCCGCCGCGGCGCCGACCAGCACCTGATCCGCTCCTCCGGCCCGTCGCCGGTCAGACTTCCCGCCCGGGGGCCCGATGGCCCCCGGGCGCAGTGCCGGCCCCGGGCGCACGGTCGGACCCGGGGTCGTCCGCCCACGGCCACGGCCCCGCTCCCGGGGCGAGCACCGCCGCCGCCGCGCCGATGAGGCCCGCGTCCGTACCCAACGATGCGGGGGCCACGGTCAGCGGGCGGCAGAACGGCAGGGTCGCGTACCTGGGCAAGGACCGGCGCAGGGGGGCGAACAGCACCTCCCCCGCCTGGGCGACTCCCCCACCGACCACCGCGATGTCGATCTCCACCAGCGCCGCGGTCGCCGCGATGCCGGCGGCCAGCGCCCGCGCCGCCCGCTCGAACGCCTCCCGGGCGGCCGGGTCGCCGGCGCGGGCGGAGTCGGCGACGGAAGCAGCCGAGGCGTCGGCGTCGGGAGCCGGACACCAGCCGTTCGCGCGGGCACGTCGCACGATGCTCGGGCCGCTCGCGAGAGCCTCCACACAGCCGCGCGACCCGCACGGACACGGTTCGCCTTCGAGGTCCACACTGATGTGGCCGATGTGGCCGGCGTTACCGGTGGCTCCCTGGTGCAGACGCCCGCCCAGAACGAGCCCGCCGCCGACCCCCGTGGACACCACCATGCACAGCGCGTTGACGTGCCCGCGCGCCGCACCCCGCCAGTGCTCGGCGGCCGTCATCGCCGCCCCGTCGCCGACCAGCCGGACGGGCAGCCCGCCGCCGACCAGCGCGTGCACCTGCTCGACCAGCGGGTAGTCCCGCCAGCCGGGAACGTTCACGGGACTCACCGTTCCCGCCGCCGCGTCCACCGGTCCGGCGCTACCGATGCCGATCGCCCGCACCCTCCGCCACGACGGGGACGCCGTCAGTTCGCCGACGGTCTCCGCGACCGCGCGCAGCACGGTCGCACCGTCCCGGGTCGCCGGTGTCAGACGCCGGGCCCGCAGTCCGATCCGGCCCCGGCCGTCCACCAGCGCCGCGGCGATCTTCGTTCCGCCGATGTCGAGCGCGGCGACGAGGTCGGTGTGCATCCGAGTCGGTTCTCCCAGGGAAAGCAGTCGAAGCCCGTCGGGCAGTCTCACCCCATCTGACAACGTTGTCCAGGCTCTATGCTCGACGCCACGCGTTCGCCCTCCCTCGCAGAACACCCGTGTGACGACAGGACAGGACACCGCATAGTGACCGATACATCCCCCAGGATCGAGAATCGCTACGGCAATCGTCCGACCATGAAGGACGTCGCCGCGCGCGCGGGAGTCGGCCTCAAGACGGTCTCCCGCGTGGTCAACAGCGAGCCCGGGGTGACCCCCGAAACCGAGCGGCGGGTCCAGGAGGCCATCGACGCACTGGGGTTCCGCCGCAACGACAGCGCCCGGGTCCTGCGCAAGGGGCGCACCGCCAGCATCGGACTCGTTCTGGAGGACCTCGCCGACCCCTTCTACGGACCGTTGAGCCGCGCCGTCGAGGAGGTCGCCCGCACGTACGGCGCACTGCTCATCAACGGGTCGAGCGCCCAGGACCCTGAGCGGGAACGGGAGTTGGCGCTCGCGTTGTGCGCACGGCGGGTGGACGGGCTGTTGGTCATACCCGCGGGGAACGACCACCGGTACCTGGAGCCCGAGATCAGAGCGGGGATCGCCACGGTGTTCGTGGACCGGCCGGCCGGCCGGATCGAGGCGGACGCCGTACTGTCGGACAGCTACGGGGGCACCCGGGCCGGGGTGGCGCACCTGATCGCACACGGACACCGAAGGATCGGGTTCATCGGCGACCAGCCGCGCATCCACACGGCGGCGGAGCGGCTACGGGGGTACCGGGCGGCGATGGCCGATGCGGGGATACCCGTTGCGGACTCCTGGATGTCGCTCGGCGTCACCTCACCGGAACGGGTGGGGCTCGCGGCACGGGACATGCTGTCCGGCGCCGATCCGGTCACTGCGGTGTTCGCGGGGAACAACCGCGTCACGGTGACGGTCGTACGGCTCCTCGCCGAGTGGCGGCGTCCCGTCGCGCTGGTGGGGTTCGACGACCTGGAGCTGGCCGACCTCCTGGACCCGGGCCTCACCGTGGTGGCCCAGGACGCGGCACTGCTCGGACGGACCGCCGCGGAGCGGCTGTTCGCCCGGCTGGAAGGGGGGGCGAGCACGGCGCCGCCCGAGTGGGTCGAGTTGCCCACGCGGCTCCTGGTACGCGGATCGGGCGAGATACCCGGCGAGACCGGCTGACCGAACACGCGGCATGGGTCGGGCCCCCGTGACCGGTGGTGTGGTGCGTGGTCGCGGGGGCCCGGACGGCTGTCGGCCGTGTCGGCCCTGTCGGCCCTGTCGGCCGTGTGGGTCCTGTCGTGCTGGGTGCGGAGGTTAACCCTTGCGCTTGTTGATCTCGTCGGTGAGTTGGGGCAGGACCGTGAACAGGTCACCGACCACGCCGTAGTCGACCAGATCGAAGATCGGCGCTTCGGGATCCTTGTTCACCGCGACGATCGTCTTCGACGTCTGCATCCCCGCACGATGCTGGATCGCCCCGGAGATCCCGTTCGCCACATACAACTGCGGCGACACACTCTTGCCCGTCTGCCCCACCTGACTCGCGTGCGGGTACCAGCCCGCGTCGACGGCTGCTCGCGAGGCGCCGACCGCCGCACCCAACGCATCCGCCAACTCCTCGATCACCCCGAAGTTCTCCGCACCGTTCACCCCCCGCCCACCAGCCACCACCACCGCAGCCTCCGTCAACTCCGGACGCCCCGACACCAC
>NZ_JBHXEN010000025.1:0-116256 GCF_042724695.1 Streptomyces sp. NPDC127068
GCTCACCCTCACCTGGTCCCTCGCCCTCACCACCCTCGGCTACCTCTGGGCCACCGCCAAGTACCACAACGACCCCAAGTAACCCCCACCGAACACCCCCGAACGACCTCGCCGAACGCCCCCGCACAGATCACCACGGGCGGCTCGGGGAAATGAGCTCGACTAGGCCCGGTGTTGTAGATGGACTGGGGCAATGACAACTTCCACTGAAGAACTCCTCCCCGCCACCCGCCGCGCGTTGCTGCACCGACTCGCCGTGGCCCAGTCCGAAGGACGGGCGCCCTCGGTGGTCGCCGCGGTCGGGCGGGGCGGGGAGACCGTCTGGAGCGGGGCGCGGACCTCGGCGGGCGGATCCTGGTCCGCCCTGGACACCCAGTACCGGATCGGGTCGATCACCAAGACGTTCACCGCGGTACTGGTGCTGCGGTTGCGGGACGAAGGGCTGCTGGACCTCGGTGACCCCCTGGAGAAGCACCTTCCGGGGACCGCGGCCGGCGAGGTCACGCTCGCCGAACTGCTGGCGCACACCGGCGGGCTCGCCGCGGAGACCCCGGGACCCTGGTGGGAGCGGACCCCCGGATCGTTGCGGCCGGAGCTGGCGGACGTCCTGGGCGAGCGGCCCTTCCGCCATCCGAAGGGGAGGGTCCACCACTACTCGAACCCCGGGTACACCCTGCTGGGCGCCGTCGTGGAGAAGCTGCGGGGCGCCCCGTGGGAGGAGGTGCTGCGTCGGGAGGTGCTGGAGCCGCTGGGGCTACGCCGGACCGGCGCCCGGCCGCAGGCCCCGCACGCCGACGCGTGGGCCGTGCACCCGTGGGCCGATGTGCTGCTGCCCGAACCCGTGGAGGAGCTGGGACTGATGGCCCCGGCGGGGCAGTTGTGGTCCACGACGGCGGATCTGATCCGCTTCGGTGTGTTCCTCGCCCGGGGCGACGAGCGGGTGCTGAGCGCCCGGTCGGTACGGGAGATGGGCACTCCGGCCGCTCCCCCGGCCACCGCGGACCTGGCGTCGGGGATCTCGTACGGGCTCGGGACCCAGGTGCTGCGGGTGGGCGGGCGCACGCTGGTGGGGCACTCGGGTTCGCTGCCCGGATTCCTGGCCGCGCTGTTCTTCAGCGCCGAGGACGACGTGACGGTCGTGGTGCTGGCCAACTGCACCTCGGGGCCGGCGGTGGTGGGGGTCGCCGCCGATCTCCTGCGCATCGTGGCGGAGGCCGAGCCGCGCATCCCGGAGCCGTGGCGGCCGTTGCCCGCGGTGGACCGGGCGGCCCTGGACCTCACCGGGCCCTGGTACTGGGGCGCGGCCCCGCACGCGCTCCAGCTCACCGGGGACGGCGGGGTGGTCCTGGGGCCGCTGAACGCATGGGGACGGGGTTCCCGGTTCCGGGCCTGCCCGGACGGCACTTGGCTGGGTCTTGAGGGGTACTACGCAGGGGAGACGCTGCGGGTCGGGCGGCGCCCGGACGGTTCGGTGAGCCATCTCGACCTGGGTTCGTTCGTCTTCACCCGGGAGCCGTACGAGCAGGGCGCGCCCGTTCCCGGTGGAGTGCACCCCGAGGGGTGGCGGGGCGGCGTCCAGTAGTGGGCGACACCGCGGGGCGGGCCGGGACACGGAGACGTCCGGCCCGCCGGCGGGTGTGGGCACGGCTGCCGTCGCCGCGGACCGGTACCGGTGCTCAGAGCGCCAGCTTGAACCCGATGTGGGACGGCGTGAACCCCAGGCGTTCGTAGAAGCGGTGGGCATCGGTGCGGGTGGCGTCGGACGTGAGCTGCACCAACTGACAGCCCTGGCGTCGGGATTCCTCCATCGCCCATTCGATGAGCCGGCTGCCCAGACCGCTACCGCGCTCGTCGACGTGGACCCGGACGCCCTCGATGACCGACCGGACGGACCCCCTGCGCGACAGACCGGGGATGACGGTGAGTTGCAGGGTCCCGACGACCCGGTCCTGTCGGACGGCGACGACGAGGTGCTGGTGGGGGTCGTCGGCGAGCCGCCGGAAGGCCGCACGGTAGGGGGCGAGGTCGTCCGGCGACTCCCGTTGGGCGCCGAGCGGATCGTCGGCGAGCATGTCCACGATGGCCTGGATGTCTTCGTCCGTTGCCGGCCGTATGTCGAGGTCTCCCATGCCGAACACCCTAGGTCCCGCGGTGGCGTCAGCCCGCGGCCACCGTCAACGGGGCGAACCGGCGGGTCCAGTCGCCCGGAAGTTCCGTGGTGCCGTAGGTCATCACGTCATTGTGGAAGGACGGGGTGAGGCCGCGCTCCCGGAGCCAGGACAGTACGTCCTCGTGGCGGGCGTCGACGTCGACGCGCACCGGTCGGGTGGCCCCCGCGGCGAGTGAGGCGATGAGTGCCACGGCCGTCTCGGTGTCACGGGCGATCAGTGGGCCGACGACCTCGGCTCCGGTGTTCGGCCAGATTCCGCCGTAGCCGATGATCCGGCCGCGCTCCTCGGCCACCCGGAGTCGGTCCGCGAAGGCCGGCAGTCGGGTGATCATGTGCGTGCGGTCGGACCCGAAGACCGCACCGTCCAGATGCAGGATCGTGGGCAGGTCCTCGGCGGTGGCCGGACGGGTGGCGATGCGCGGTTCCTGGCCCTCGGGGGTGAAGGTGCCCTGGAGGGATTCCACGCCACCGACCGTCTTGAACCCCAGCTCTTCGTACAGGGGACGGCCGTTCGCGGTCGCGTGCAGGGTGAGAGGTGTCGAACCGGCCTCCGTGAGGACGTGTCGGATCAGGTGCCGCCCCACCCCCCGGCGGGCGTAGCGGGCGGCGACCAGGACCATGCCGATCGCCTGGAGGTCGGGGTTGCCGGGAGGGCCGTACGACGTCACCACGCAGGTGCTGAGGAGCCCGTTGCCGTCGGGTGCGTCCATGCCGTACGCGGTGCCCGCGGCGAGGAGGAGGCCCCACTTGTGCTCTTCCCGTGGCCAACCACGGTCATGGGACAGGTCGGCGCAGAGCGTGGTGTCCCGCCGGGTGAGCCGGCGGATGGGGAGTGCGGAGAGGGAGAGTGAAGGTGTCGACACGCTGGTCAGGCTGTCTGACGGACCCCCTTGGCGTCCACCGCTTTGCCAGCACTCGCCCGGATGTTTCGGCCACGGCGGGTGAGTCCCCAGGGTTTGAGGACCGAGACGGCCGTGATGAAGACGTACGTGGTGAGCGAGACGGCTGGTGGCAGGACGAGGTCGATCGTGCTCTCGACGGGCTGACCTGACGTCACCCGGGCTGCTGCGGCGCTGACCTCGGGGCGGAAGGCGAAGATCGACGCGGTGGTGGCGGCCAGCGTGAGGCAGAACTTGGTGAGGACCCAGCGGTGGCGCAGGAGCCCCCAGGGAGTGCCCAGCGAGAGCACCAGACCGGTGGTGAGGGTGGTGAGGGAGAGCGGCAGGATCAGCCAGTCCGTGAAGACCCTCATGGACCGGTAGGAGGTGGCCACGGTGTCTGGTTGACGGGTGGTCGCTGCGGTGACGGCCAGTGCCAGGAGCGCCAGCGAGAGCCCCAGCCAGCCGGCGGAGAAGGCGATGTGTGTCACGAGGGTGGCCCGGCGGGCCCGACGGCTTAGTTTCACGTGAAACACCGTGCCGGGATGTCGGACGCCCGTCGTCTGGCCGGGGGAGTAGCTTCGGCTACGCGGCTCGGCGTAGGGCCCGGCCCCGCAAGGGCGTTGAGCGGTTCATCGATGCGCTCCGGGGCGCGGCGCGGGGTGGGTCGAGTGCTTGTGCGTATCCCTCATGGGTAGGGTCGGCTCCGGTAAGTGATCGTCAGATCGCAGCGCGTGGGGCCATGGGAACCGTGTGACGGGGCAGCGTAGCTGGAGGGGGAGATCGACGTATCGCACTTCGCGCTTTGTGCCCCCGACCGGGGACTCTGATGGGAAGCTACTTTGTAACGACTGCGGTCAATGTCACATCTTTGTCCATCTTGTCCCCGCTAGAAGGGATTCACGGTTGAATGAGCGCTGCATTGGCTGATGGGCGCAATGCGGGGGAATCAGCGGCTTCCGGCCAGGGAAGTACCCGGATCGACCGAAAGATGCTTGAGGCGAGGCAGAGAATGGACGCTCCGACCACCACGTCGGCCAAGGGCACCACCGACACCGCCGACGAGGCTGAGGAGAACGGTGGTTGGTTCACCGCCGGGACCGCTCCGGAGCCCCCGGGTGGGGAGGCGAACCCCACGGCGAACCCATCGGCGGAGCGTCCGCGCACCACCGTGGTCCGTCCGGTGGGCCGAGCGGCGGGCGCGGGACCGGTGTCGGCTCCGCAAGCGCACGCGCCGGAGGGCCCGAGCACCCCTGAGGACGTGCGAATACTGCCAACGGTGGAAGACGCGCATCAGCAGCGGGGCGGCAACGGTCAGGTGGCCGTCGTCGACCATGCGAACGGCGGGGTCCGTCCCGGCAGGACGAGGAGTGCTGACGGATCGACACCGTCCCCCGACGCGCTGCGCGTACGCCGCACCCTGGAGGAGATCGAGCCGATCGGCGACAAGGTCACCTCGTACTTCTACGCGCTGTTGTTCGTTCGGCATCCGGATCTGCGTTCGCTGTTCCCCGCGGCGATGGACCTCCAACGGGACCGGCTGCTCAAGGCGCTGCTGTTCGCCGCGGACCACATCGACGACCCCGTGGTCCTGGGGGAGTACCTGAAGAACCTCGGGCGCGGCCACCGCAAGTACGGGACGCGGGCCGAGCACTATCCGGCGGTGGGCGAGGCGTTGTTGGGTGCGCTCTCCCGCTATGCGACGGGCTCGTGGGACGCGGAGTGCGAGGCGGCCTGGGTCAGGACCTACACGACGATCTCGCAGGTCATGATCGATGCGGCGGCCGAGGACGAGGTGCGCGCGCCCGCCTCCTGGCACGCGGAGGTGGTCTCGCACGAACTGCGGACCCCCGACATCGCGGTGCTCACCGTCCGCCCCGACCAGCCGTACGCCTTCCTGGCGGGGCAGTACGCGAGCCTGGAGACGCCGTGGTGGCCGCGGGTCTGGCGACATTACTCGTTCGCCTCCGCGCCCCGGTCGGACGGGCTCCTCTCCTTCCATGTGAAGGCCGTTCCGGCGGGTTGGGTCTCCCAGGCGTTGGTGCGTCACGCCCGTCCCGGGGACGTGCTGCGGCTCGGTCCGGCCTCGGGGTCGATGACGGTCGACCACACCACCAGCAGCGGTCTGCTCTGCCTCGGCGGCGGGACCGGGATCGCCCCGATCAAGGCCCTGGTGGAGGACGTCGCCGAGCACGGGGACCGCCGGTCGGTCGAGGTGTTCTACGGCGCCCGCACCGATCACGACCTGTACGACATCGACACGATGCTCCGGCTCCAGCAGATCCATCCCTGGCTCTCGGTCCGGCCGGTGATCGACGCACAGGCACGGGTGCAGCTGCCGGACGCGGTACGGGAGTTCGGGCCCTGGTACGAGTACGACGCCTATCTGTCCGGGCCGCCGGGGATGATCCGCAGCGGGGTGCAGGCGCTCCGGTCGAGCGGAGTGTCCGTCAACCGCATCCGTCACGACTATGTGGAGGGTCTGGTGGCGGCCGGCACCTGATCGGGCGGCTGCGGGGTGCGGAGGGGCACCCTCAGCCCAGATCGGGTGCGTGCATGGCGCGTACGCCTTCGATGTTCCCGTCGAGGTAGTGGCGGAGGGACAGCGGCACCAGATGGACCGAGGCGATGCCGACCCGGGTGAACGGCACCCGGACGATCTCGTACTCGCCACTGGGCTCGTCGACTTCCGGGCCGTGGCGCAGGGAAACGTTCATGGACGCCATCCGGCAGACGAAGAAGTGCTGGACCTTCACCCCCGTCGCACCGCCGTCCTCGCCTATGTGCTCGACGGTGTCCACGAAACAGGGCACGACATCGGTGATCTTCGCGCCGAGTTCCTCGTACACCTCGCGGTGCAGGGCTTCGACGACCGTGGCGTCGTCGGCCTCCACGCCACCGCCCGGGGTGACCCAGTACGGATCGACCCCGGGCTTGGTCCGCTTGATGAGGATCAGTTCGTCGCCGTCCAGGAGGATGGCGCGGGCGGTGCGTTTGACCACGGGACGGACCGTCATGGGAGAAATGTGGCCCGCTTGGTTCCACGTGAAACATCGCCCTCCGGACAGGCGGGCCGGAAACTGCTCAACTCCACTGCGCTCCGGCCCTCAGGAGCCGGTCGTGTGCCCGGGCGACGGTCGGCACGGCCAGGGTCCCGGTGCGGACGACGAGGAAGTACGTGCGCAGGGGTGACACCACGGGTTCCAGGAGGCTGACCACATCGCCGCGGGCCAGCGCCGGGGCAGCCAGATAGCGCGGGAGCACCGCGAGTCCGACGCCCGCTGCCGCACAGGACAGCACTGCCCGGAGGTCCGGGACGATCACCCGCCCGGAGCCGGTGGGGACCGAGTCGAAGACGGCCGTCCAGTAGTGCGTCACCAGCGGGAGGGAGGCATGGACCTCGACCACCGGCAGGCCGTCGAGCAGGGGTGCGCCCGTGCGCTGCAAGGCGGCGGTGCTGATCCGCGCGGCCCACCGGGGAGCGGCGACCAGGACGTGCTCCTCGTCGCAGAGCGGGGTGGCCGTCAGCAGTGCACCGCGCGGCCGGGTCGTGGAGATCGCCAGATCGTGATGCCCGGCCCCCAACCCCTCCAGTACCTCCTCGGCGGTGCCGAAGGACACCCGTAGTGCCTGGTCCTGGCCGTTCCCGTCGGCCCGGGAGGCGAGCGCAGGGAGCACCCGCTCCGCCGTGAACTCGGGCGGGCCCGCGAGGTGCAGCGTGCGGGGCACGGTGCTCTCGGCGAGTCCCGTGCCGGCGATCTCGACCAGCGCGTCGAGATGGGGCGCGGCCTTGTACGCCAGTTCGTCGCCGATGGTCGTGGGGGTGACCCCGCGGGCCTGGCGCAGGAACAGGGGGCGGCCGAGCTGGCGCTCCAGGGTGCGGATCTGGGAGGTCACGGCGGGTTGGGAGAGCCCGAGCAGGGCGGCGGCCCGGGTGAAGGAGCCGGCCCGGTGCACCGTGACGAAGGTGCGCAGCAGTGCCAGGTCCATGGCGCGCCTCCCCTGCGCTGTCCGCTCCGTTCGGGTGCCCCACTATAAATATGTCGATAGGTTGCTGTCGCTAGGGTGATTGGACACGGACAGAGGGTCAACTAGCCTGGATCGGGCGGTTCTTCGCGCGTCGAACCGCGAGTGGCGGTCCGAGCCACGAGGGGGGAGGCTCGGGCCGCCCGCCCCGGTTCAGACCGCCCGGTCGAGTGCCTGGAGAACGTCCCGGACCAGGTCGGGCGCGTCCTCGATGCCGGCCGAGAGCCGGATGAACCCTTCCGGTACGGGATCGCCGCCCCAGCGGCGGCGACGTTCCGCGGTGGAGCGGACCCCGCCGAAGCTCGTGGCGTCATCGACCAGGGTCAGTGCGTCCAGGAACCGTTCCGCACGGGCCCGGGACGGCAGGGTGAAGGACACCACGCAGCCGAAGCGCCGCATCTGGCGCACGGCGACGGGGTGCGCGGGGTCGTCGGGGAGCCCCGGATAGCGCAGCCCGGACACGTCCGGCCGTTCGCGCAGCGCTTGGGCGACGGCGAGCGCATTGGCGTTCTGGCGGTCGACGCGGACCTGGAGCGTGGCCAGGGAACGGTGTGCGAGCCATGCCTCCATGGGGCCCGGAATGGCGCCGACGATCTTGCGCCAGCGGCGTACGGCCTCGGCGGTCGCGGCGTCGCGGCAGCTGACGTACCCGAGGAGCAGATCGCCGTGCCCGGTGAGCTGTTTGGTGGCGCTGGCCACCGAGAAGTCGGCGCCGAGCTCCAGCGGGCGTTGCCCCAGGGGGGTCGCCAGCGTGTTGTCGACGGCGACCAGGGTGCCCCGCGCACGGGCGGCGTCGATGAGGCGACGCAGGTCGCAGACGTCGAGCCCGGGGTTGGACGGGGTTTCGACCCAGAGCAGCCGGGCTCCGTCCAGGACGTCGAGTTGGGCGTCCCCGGCGGTGGGCGCGGTACGGACCTCGATCCCGTACGCGGTGAGCTGTTCCCCGACCAGGGGGAGGACCTGGTAACCGTCGGCGGGGAGGACCACGGTGTCACCCGCGCGGAGCTGGGAGAAGAGCACGGCCGAGATCGCCGCCATCCCGGAGGCGAAGGCCAGCGTCTCGACCGGCCGGGGCCCGTCCGTACCGCCCGTCGTCCCGTCGGGGGCCTCCAGCTCGCCGACGGCCCGCTCCCACAGCGTCCAGGTGGGGTTCTCGTCCCGCGCGTACCGGTAGGGCCCCGTTGCCTCCCCGGGGAGGTGGAAGTGCGCGGCGAACACCGGGCCGGGCAGCGCGGGCTCGTGCTTCACGGGCTCGGGCAGCCCGGCCCGTACCGCCCGGGTGCCGTCCCCGACGGGACCCGGCAGCGGGCTCCCCGCCGGACCGTTCCCCGCCGGACCGCGCTGCGTACCGTCCGCCGTCATCGCCTCGACCCTCCGCCTTCCCGGGCGGTCCCCGTGCGGCACCGCCCGTGCCGGGGCGGGCGGGCCGGTGCCCGCCGCCCGGAGGCCCGCCGGGCGCGTGGTGCGGAGCCGGCGGGGTCTCCGTCACCAGGGTCGGTCACGTCCGGGGTGGCGGCCGGGGCGGGGTCGCCCGGACGGGGGGCGACCCGGCACGGACCCGGCACCGTGCGGATCAGTCGCCGTCGGGCAGCACGACGTTCAGCGCCCAGGAGACGACGGAGATGATCAGGGCGCCGAGGACCGCGGTCCAGAAGCCCTCGACGTGGAACCCGACGTCGAGCTTGTCGGCGACCCACGAGGTCAGCAGCAGCATCAGGGCGTTCACGACGAGGGTGATCAGGCCCAGCGTCAGGATGAACAACGGGATGGTCAGGATCTTGACGACCGGCTTGACGACGATGTTGACCACGCCGAAGATCAGCGCGACGACGACCAGGGTGAGCGTCTTGGCACCCGTGCCGTCCCCGGTGAGGGTGATCTTGTCGAGCAGCCAGATCGCCACGGCCAGGGCGCCGGCGTTCGCGAGCGTCTTGACTAGGAAATTCATCATGTGTCTGATCGTGGCAGACGCGTCCAACCGGGTGACCCGGGAGGACCGCGCCAGTTCGCCGGGACCACCATGGACCCCGGTGGACGGGGAACACGTGCACGGATGGGTGCTGACGGAGATGGGCAAGGGCTGATGAAGGCATTCCGGCTGGACGAGCTGGAGATCGAGCGGGCCGCCAACGACGGCGCGTACCTACAGTTCCTGCGGGAGCGGAACATGTCGGTCGGCCTCTACGCGCTGGACGCGGGGGCATCCGATCCACAGCAGCCGCACGGCCAGGACGAGGTGTACTTCGTGGTGAGCGGACGTGCCTCGATCACCGTGGGCATGGAGACGACGACCGTGGCCCGGGGCAGCGTCGTGTACGTGCCGGCCGGGGTCGCGCACAAGTTCCACCACATCACCGAGGACCTGCGGGTGCTCGTGGTGTTCTCTCCTCCGGAGGGCTGAGGAGGCCCGTCCGGTTCCCCGCCGGAAGGCCGAGTTCCGGCCTCGGGGTTCCCTCAGGGTGCGGTCAGGGGAGGACAAGGGGCCGCGGGCGTCCGTCCGACGGCGCGGCGCCCTAGCATCGAAGGCACGGATCGAAGACTCGCACCCCTCGCGCCCCACGGCCCGGCAACGGGCCGCGTCGTCGAGGGCGGGGTCGGGCCGGGTACGCGAAGGGTGCGCCGACGTCGGACGACGGTGGCGCGGAGCGGAAGGAAGGAACCGTGCGGGAGATCTTCTCGGGCTTGCCGTGGTGGGTGAAGTGGGTCGCGGTGCCGGTCATCGCGCTGTTCGTGTTCGGCGGACTGATCGTCGGGGTGCTCTCCTTCCTGGTGGAGCTGCTCTTCAAGGTGCTCGTGTTCGTGGTGCTGGTCGCCGGCCTCGTCTACGTGGTGCGGAAGTTCACGTCGTCGTCCTCGTCACGGGGCGACTGGTAGCACGTCAGAGCGGTGGGGGTCCGGGGCCGGGTCCCCCTCCCGGGGGAAGATTGTCCGGGGTATGGAAATAGTCCGTATCGGACGACTAGAGTCGAAGCGGACACCCACTCGCCACGGGAGTGAGCCTTGGCCCCGGATGATCCCGCTCCGACCCTGATCGGCTCCGTACAGCGCGCGCTGCGACTGCTGGAGGCCGCCGCCTCGCACCGCGGGGGCGCGCCGGCCAAGCAGTTGGCGCGCGAGTCGCGGGTGGCGCTCCCCACCGCGTACCACCTGCTGCGCACCTTGGTGCACGAGGGCTACGTGCGTCGTGAGCGCGGGGTGTACCTGCTGGCGGAGGCGGCCGAGAGGCTGGCCGGCGCCGCGGCCCAGCAGAACCGTCGGGGCAGGATGCACGACGCGCTCGCGCACTGCCGCGACGTGCTCGGGGTGCCCGTGTACTTCGGGGTGTACCGCGACGGCGAGATCGAACTCGCCGCGGTGGCCGACAGCCCCGCGCATCCCGCGATCGAGGAGTGGGTGGACTTCCGCGAGACCGGGCACGCCCACGCGCTGGGACAGTGCCTGCTGTCGCAGCTCGGTGAGAAGGCCCGCCGCGAC
This sequence comes from Streptomyces sp. NPDC127068, assembly GCF_042724695.1. Taxonomy (NCBI): domain Bacteria; kingdom Bacillati; phylum Actinomycetota; class Actinomycetes; order Kitasatosporales; family Streptomycetaceae; genus Streptomyces; species Streptomyces sp. NPDC127068. Next base: position 10,549 of record NZ_JBHXEN010000025.1, read on the forward strand.
CACCTGCACCGGCACCCCGTCCGGTACGTGACCCCGTACTCCGTGCGGGACGAGGAGACCTTCCTGCGGCGGCTCGCGGCCGTCGACCGCATGCAGCCCGTGCTGGAGCACCAGGAGTACGCGCTCGGGACGGTCTGCGCGGCGATGCCCCTCATGGCCGGCAGCACCGCCATGGCCATCGGCTTCTCGCTGCCCGCGCACCAGGAGGACCGACTGCTGCCGACGTTGGCGCGGTTGGAGCGCGAGGTCGGAAAGCTACTAGGGACACTCGGCTTCTCTATCAGCATCTGAAAACTCACTCCTTGTGATCTGTCGTGTACTTTAAGCAAGATGCCATGAGTGTCAGGGGGCTGATTCCTGGCCAGTCGACGCCACACGACGGGGTAGCCAATGCGCGAGTCGGTACAGGCAGAAGTCATGATGAGCTTTCTCGTGTCCGAGGAACTCACCTTCCGCATTCCCGTGGAGTTGCGTTACGACAGTGCCGATCCCTATGCCGTGCGGCTGACCTTCCACCTCCCCGGCGATGCGCCCGTGAGCTGGACGTTCGGCCGTGAACTGCTGGTCGACGGGGTCGCCGAGCCCTGCGGGGACGGGGACGTGCACATCGCCCCGGACGATCCGGAGATCCTCAGCGATGTGTTGATCACGCTTCAGGTGGGTGCCGAACAGGCCGTCTTCCGGGCGGGGGTGGCGCCGTTGATCGCCTTCCTGGACCGCACGGACAAGATCGTTCCGCTGGGCCAGGAACGGGCGATGGCCGGATTCGACTCCCTGTTGGACCAGGCGCTCGACCGCATCCTGGCGGAGGAACAGAGCGCGGGTTGACGTCCCGTCAACGCCGTGGCCGGACCATCCCCCCGGGGGTGGGTCCCCCGATGAGCACCCGCCCCCGTCCCGGACGGTTCAGCCGCCCGTACGCGCCTTGCGGCGGCGGCGGCCCCGGCCCCCGGGCGACGGGACGGTACGCGCGGGAGCGGCGCCCGTTCCCGGGCGGTCCGCGGCCACCACCAGCGTGGCCAAGGCCGTCGTGACCGGCACGGACGCCACCAGGCCGATCGATCCGACCAGCGTCCGGACGATCTCCTCGGCGACCAACTCGCTGTTGGCCACCGTGCCCACGGAACTCTGCGCGATCGAGAACAGCAGCAGCAACGGCAGCGCCGCGCCCGCATAGGCCAGGACCAGGGTGTTGACCACCGAGGCGATGTGGTCCCGCCCGATGCGGATGCCCGCGCGGTACAGCGCGCGGCGACTCATCGTCGGATCGGCCTGGTGCAACTCCCAGACCGCCGAGGTCTGGGTGACGGTCACGTCGTCCAGCACGCCGAGCGAACCGATGATCACCCCGGCCAGCAGCAGACCGCTCATGTCGATCCCCGGGTACAGCCCGTGGATCAGACCGGTGTTGTCGTCGGTGTCCCCGGTGAGCGAGGCCCAGCCGATGAACAGGGAACCCAACACCCCGATCAGCAGCAGGGACACCAGCGTGCCGAGCACGGCCACCGAGGTGCGGGCGGACAGCCCGTGGCACATGTACAAGGCGATCAGCATGATCGCGCTCGCCCCGACCACCGCGACGACCAGCGGATTCGAGCCCTGGAGGATCGCGGGCAGGATGAAGAACGTCAGGATCAGGAAGCTCACCGCGAGGGCCACCAGGGCCATCAGCCCGCGCAGCCGGCCGACGAGCACCACGGCGAGCGCGAACAGTCCGGCCAACAGCACCATCGGAAGCCGACGGTTGGTGTCCGCGACCGAGTACTGGAGGTCCCGCGGCGCGTCGGGGGCGTAGGCGACGATCACCTTCTGGCCCTGTTCCAGCTTCCGCGAGGCATCGGGCTGCACGATCTCGGTGAACGTCCGACCCGCGTGCGGACCCGTGGTGACCTTGACGGTGGCCTTGCCGCAGTCGCCGGTCGACCGCTGCTGCGCCTGACTGCCCTCAGGGGTCGAGGTGTCTCCGGTCGGCGGGACGGCGCCCGCGTTGACGGACTTGCAGTCGACCCGGTCGACCCGGGTGACCGTCGCCTGCTCGGTCTGCCGGTCGAAGCCGACGCCCGTGCGCTCGTGGGTGGGGGCGCCGCCCGGCCACAGGACGACCAGCCCCACGACGACGGCCGTGGCGAAGGGGATCAGCACCGCGGCGATGATGCGGCGCAAGCGGGCCGAGACGGGCGCCGCCGGACCGTGGGAGTGAGAATGCCCGTGGCCCCCGTGGCCCCCGTGGCCTCCCCCGCCTCCTCCCTGGCCGCCGTGGCCGTCCGGACCGTGGCCGTGGCCGTGGGCGGTCGACTCCGGGGCCGTCGCGGGGGACGGCGACCAGGGCTGTCCGGCGGGCGGGACGGGAGGCTGCGGCGTGGTGGTCACCGCCCGATCATCGCAAGAACGGGCGGGGCCCACTGTTCAGCACGCCAGACATGACGCTAGCGTGGGGGCACCTTTGCACACGCGGGAGCTCGGAGCACCGGGCTGAGAGGGCGCTGACCTCCGTACCCGGACCTGCTCGACGCTTCACGCGGACGGGTGCTCCGGCGGAGAACCGCTGCGTCGACCGCTGAACCTGTTACCGGGTAATGCCGGCGTAGGGAGTAGGTCTCATGACCATCAAGGACGCACGCACGCCTGCCGTGACCGCGCCCGACCCCACCGATCCCACGGACACTGCGGCCCCCACGGACACTGCGGACCCCGGGCCGACCGTCGGTTGGCACAAGGCGTACGTCGAGGGCCCCCGCCCCGACCTGCGCGTGCCGGTCCGTCAGGTCCACCTCACCAACGGCCGGTCGATCACCCTGTACGACACCTCCGGCCCGTACACCGATCCGCACGCGGACACCGACGTCCGCCGCGGGTTGGCGCCGCTACGGGAGAACTGGATCATCGCGCGCGGCGACACCGAGGAGTACGCGGGACGTCCGGCCCGCCCCGAGGACGACGGGCTCAAGCACACCTCGCCGCGCGGGGGTCTGCGCAACCTGGACGCGGTGTTCCCGGGGCGCCCCCGCCAGCCCCGACGGGGCCGCGACGGAAAGCACGTCACCCAACTCGCCTACGCGCGCCGCGGTGAGGTCACGCCCGAGATGGAGTTCGTGGCGCTCCGCGAGAACGTCGAACCCGAGGTCGTACGGGCCGAGATCGCCGCCGGCCGGGCGGTGCTGCCCGCGAACGTGAACCACCCGGAGATCGAGCCGATGATCATCGGCAAGCGGTTCCTGGTGAAGGTCAACGCCAACATCGGCAACTCCGCCGTCACCTCGTCCATCGAGGAGGAGGTGGACAAGATGACCTGGGCCACCCGTTGGGGCGCCGACACCGTCATGGACCTGTCCACCGGCCGCAACATCCACACCACCCGGGAGTGGGTGCTGCGCAACTCCCCCGTGCCGATCGGAACGGTGCCGCTCTACCAGGCGTTGGAGAAGGTGGACGGCCGGGCGGAGGAACTGACCTGGGAGATCTACAAGGACACGGTCATCGAGCAGGCCCAGCAGGGCGTGGACTACATGACCGTCCACGCGGGCGTCCGGCTGCCGTACGTACCGCTCACGGCGCGCCGCAAGACCGGCATCGTGTCGCGCGGCGGATCGATCATGGCCGCGTGGTGCCTGGCGCACCACAAGGAGTCCTTCCTGTACGAGAACTTCGAGGAACTGTGCGAGATCCTCGCCGCCTACGACGTCACGTACTCCCTGGGCGACGGGCTGCGCCCCGGTTCCATCGCGGACGCCAACGACGAGGCGCAGTTCGCGGAGTTGCGCACCCTCGGTGAACTGAACCGGATCGCCAAGGGCTTCGACGTCCAGACCATGATCGAGGGCCCCGGACACGTGCCGATGCACAAGATCAAGGAGAACATCGACCTCCAGCAGGAGATCTGCGAGGAGGCCCCGTTCTACACCCTGGGTCCCCTGACCACCGACATCGCGCCCGCCTACGACCACATCACGTCCGGGATCGGCGCCGCCATGATCGCCTGGTGGGGCACCGCGATGCTCTGCTACGTCACGCCCAAGGAGCACCTGGGCCTGCCCAACCGTGACGACGTGAAGACCGGGGTCATCACGTACAAGATCGCCGCCCATGCCGCGGACCTGGCGAAGGGGCATCCCGGGGCCCAGGAGTGGGACGACGCGCTCTCCGACGCCCGTTTCGAGTTCCGCTGGGAGGACCAGTTCAACCTGGCCCTCGACCCCGACACGGCACGGTCCTTCCATGACGAGACCCTGCCCGCGGAACCCGCGAAGACGGCGCACTTCTGTTCCATGTGCGGGCCGAAGTTCTGCTCGATGAAGATCAGCCAGAGCATCAACGAGCGGTTCGGCGGCGACGCCGCTGCGGACGCCTCCGCGGAGGAGGTCGCCGAGGGCATGCTCCAGAAGTCCAAGGAGTTCGCGGCCTCGGGCAACCGGGTCTACCTCCCGCTGGCGTAGCGGGCGCGACCGGCCCGAGCTGCGGCGGGTCCGCGCGGGAGGTCCGCGCGGGCCCGCCGCCGGACGCGTGCCCGAGTGCGGCGGGCTACTCCGGTGGGTGTTCGGGCCCGCCGAAGTCCGGGCTGCTGAAGTCCGGGCTCGAATAGCTGGGGCGCGGCCCCGTCGAGCCCCGGTCGGGGCTGCTGAACCCCGGCCGGTGGTAGCCGAGGTGCGGCATCCGACCGGAGGTGCCGGCACCCGCCGGGGCCGCCGGGCCGTACGTTCCGCCGGTCCCGGCAGCCCCGGCGTCGGGTTTTGGGGCGTTCGCCAGGGCGGTGCGGAGGAAGGGCACGATGCCGTGCTCCACCAGGGCGTCGCGCCACACCTCGCGGGCCAGTTCGACCCGTTCGTCGATCTCGCGCCGCGGGGCGTCCCGCAGCGCCGTCGCGTTGTTCCGCAGTGCGGCGAACAGCAGTCCGGCCGCGGCGACGAGGATCGCGGCGGCGGTGATCGCGCCGAAGACCCAGCCGGTGGCGAGCAGGGTCCGGCCGATCGCCAGCCCGGGGCTGAGCGCCCGTAGGGCGTAGCCGACGAGCAGGAAGATCACTGCCGAGGCCCCTGCGAGCACCGGTGCGAGCACCGTGAGGACGGCGAGGACACCGGCGCCCGTGGGCTCGGGCGTGCCGTCGGTCGTGGTGCGCGGGGCGGTGGCACGTGCTTCCGCACGGACCTTCACGTAGGCGTCGTACTCGGTGGTGGCCGCAGCAGTGATCAGGGCCCGGGCTTCGACGGCCCTGCTGCGCAGCTGTTCGGGGTTCAACCGGTGGCTGACGGGCCCCAGTTCGGGATGGTGCGCGGTGGTGCGCAGCGCCTCGTCGAGGATCCGCTCGTACTCGGTGCGGTCCTCGCTCGACAACTGCCGCGGAACGCTGTTCATCTGCATCCCCCGATGCTCCGTAGGGCGTGTGGCTCACATGGTTGAGAGCCGTCGGGCAGAAACGGAGGGGAGCCTGCTACGGATGGGCCATGGTAGGGCCGGCACGGCGCACGGTGACAGGGGATTTCCGAAAATGGTGCCCCGGTGCCGCAAGATCCTCCGTTTCCGCCGTGGCCTGCGGAACGTTCAGTCGTGCAGGGGGAGTTGCTGGACCAGCAGCTTTCCCGCCATGGTCACGCCGCCGTCCATGGCGATCGCGAGTCCGTCGGCGTAGACGTGCGGTCCGTGCACCACCGGGCCGCGGCTGTCGTCGTCGTCCTCGGAGCCGACCTCCCCGAGCAGGTAGGGGATGGGGCTGTGGCCGTGCACGACGCGGGAGCCGCCGTAGGCGGAGAGGAGTTCCCGGGCGGCTTGCGGGCCGGCCTCGTCGCGGAAGGCGAAGCGCTTGGTGAACTTCCGGAACAGGTCCCAACACTCGTCGGCGTCGTTGCGCGTCAGGGTTTCCCGCACCGTGTCGTTCACGGCCTCGATGGAGTCGCCGTAGTCGAGGTAGGCGGTGGTGTCCGAGTGCAGGAGCAGGTGGCCGTCCTCCTCCACCATGGCGTCGAGCCGGGACATCCACTGGAGGTGGTGGTCCTGAAGCCGGTCCATGTCGGCCTTCTGGCCGCCGTTGAGCAGCCAGGCCGCCTGGAAGGTGGCGGTGCCCGCACCGGAGTTGACCGGCGTGTCGCCGAAGCGGCGGGCGCCGATGAGGAGCAGTTCGTGGTTGCCCATGAGGGCCTTGCAGTAGCCCCCGGCGGCGGCGGCCTCGGCGGACAGCTTCATGACCAGGTCGATCACGCCGATGCCGTCGGGCCCGCGGTCGGTGAAGTCGCCGAGGAACCAGAGCCGGGTGGTGCCGGCGGACCAGTTGCCTTCGGTGTCGATCAGGCCCTGCTCGTGCAGCGCGGCGACCAGTTCGTCCAGGTAGCCGTGCACGTCGCCCACCACGTACAGCGGCCCGGGGCCGTCCGGGGCGTGGGGCGCGGGGGCCGGGGCGGGGGACCCGTCCGGTGTCGGGAGGGCGTCGCCCCGCTTGATCACCGGGAGGTCGCGCTGCGTCGGGGTGTAGCCCTCGGGCTCCTCGCCGCCGTCGTAGGGCGGGGTGCCGCCGGGCGTGGCGGGGTACGCGGCGACCGGCGGGTGCCGGTCACCGGGTGCGTGCCGGTCACCGGGTGCCGGGTGCTCACCGGGTTCGGGGTGGGCGGGGGCGTTCGCGGGCTGGTACGGCGCGCCGTCCGGAGGTGCGGCGGGCTGCGGTGGGTGCGCCGGAGCGGCGCCCGGGTCCGCCATGGCGCCCGGGTGCGGACCGACGCTGCCCGGATGCGGACCGACCCGTGGATCGGGCCGGTCGTCGGGCCGGTCGGGATGGACGGGACCGGCCTCGTGCACATAGGCCGGCACCCGGAAGTCACGTACCGTCGGCGTTCGCACGACGGGTCCCTGACCTGCCCCCTGAGTCATCGACCCCTCCACCACCTCGCGCCGCAACTGCACCGGATCGGACTGCCTGGTCGCAGCGGCCCGCGGTGTCGTCCGCCCATCATAGGAATGCGGATCGCGCTGTGTGATGACCCAGGGGTGGTGAATCGGAACAGCGGCCCGGTTCACCGCGCTTTTCTCCCGAATTGGGCGGCGACCGGATGTCCGTTCACCCTCGGCTAGCCGGTGCGCGGCGAGCGGGGAGGGCTGACGGTGGTGCGCGGATGACGCCGTTCGGAGGAGGTGCGGACGATCAGTTCCGTGGGTATGACCTGCTCCATCGGATGGTCGGACTCGACTCCCTCGATCGCGTCGATCAGGAGTTGGACGACGGCCGTGCCGATCCGCCGCGGTTTGAGCGAGAGCGTGGTGATCGGCGGTTCGGTGGTGGCGTAGACGGTCGATTCGCTACAGCAGACGAGGAGCAGGTCGTCCGGTACGCGCAGTCCGTACCTGCGGGCGGCGGCCAGCAGGTCCGTGCCGTTGGGGTCGAAGAGGCCGTAGACCGCGTCGGGACGGTCGGGTCGGGCCAGGAGGCGGTCGGCGGCCACGGCGCCCGCGCAGGGGTCGTGCGCCGGGTACGCCTCGTAGACGGGGTCCTGCCCCACGCGCTCGCACCAGTGCAGGTACGCCGTCGTCGACAGGTGGGTGTAGGTGTCGGTGGTGGTGCCGGTGAGGAGTCCGATCCGGCGCGCGCCGGCTTCCGCCAGGTGGTCGAGGATGCCGAGCACGGCGGCCTCGTGGTCGTTGTCCACCCAGGCGGTGACCGGGAGCGAACCGGCGGGTCGGCCGTCCGAGACGACGGGCAGGCCCTGGCGGACCAGTTCGGTGACGACCGGGTCCTTGTCGGAGGGATCGATCACGACGGTGCCGTCGAGCGCGACGTTCGACCACACGTCGACGGGACTGCGGCGGGAGGTCGCCGGAAGGATGACGAGGGCGTACCCCCTGGCCAGTGCGGCGGAGGTGGCGGCTCTCGCCATCTCGGCGAAGTAGGCGAACTCCGTGAAGGTGAAAGGTTCATCCCCGTAGGTGGTCACGGTCAGCCCGATGAGGCCGGACTTGCCGGTACGGAGGGTTCGGGCGGCGGCCGAGGGGCGGTAGCCGAGACGGTCGGCGACCTCGCGGACGTGGCGCCGGGTCGCGTCCGGTAACCGGCCCTTGCCGTTGAGTGCGTCCGAGACGGTCGTGATGGAGACACCGGCGGCGGCGGCCACGTCTCTGATGCCCGCTCGGCCCGGCCGGCCGCCTCGGCGGGGGGTGTCCGCCCGGCTCACCTGGTGCTTCCCTGCTGCTGTCATGGCGTGCCGATAGTAGGGCTCAGACGGTGGGGTGGGGCGGACGGGGATCCACACGTTGACAGGCACGTTTCTGCATGGTGATGAGGGGTGAGAAGGGTTCAAACACAAGGATGTTGAGGGATCAGCCAGGGAATCCAGGACCTTGGAGGGGGCTGGGCCTCGGTGGGCAGCCATGTCTCGAAGAGGTCTCAACTCACCTTGACGAGGGATGCGCGCCACGGCGCAAGCCAGGGGCGCGAGCTTCTTCGGCGTGCGCCGTCGGGTTCTTCCGGGGTCGTCCGTCGGGTTCCTCGGGGGTTGTCTGGGGCGGGAATCCTCTTAGGGTGTGAAGCATTACGGTGCTGGTCGAGTCGCGAGGAGTTGCGTGGTGAGCGTGCAGAGTCCCAGGCTTCGGGCCGAGCTGGCGGGGGTCCCCGCCTACACGCCCGGCAAGCCCGCGGCGGCCGGCGGCCCGGTGGCCTACAAACTGTCGTCGAACGAGAACCCGTACCCCCCGCTTCCGGGCGTCATGGAACGGGTGGTCGCGGCGGCCGGAACGTTCAACCGGTACCCGGACATGGCGTGTACGGAGCTCATGGCCGAGCTGGCCGACCGGTTCGACGTCCCGGTGGGCCACCTGGCGACCGGCACCGGTTCGGTCGGGGTCGCCCAGCAACTGCTCCAGGCGACGGCGGGGCCGGGCGACGAGGTGATCTACGCCTGGCGGTCCTTCGAGGCGTACCCGATCATCACGCAGATCAGCGGGGCGACCTCGGTGCGGGTGCCGCTGACCTCGGGGGAGGTGCACGACCTGGACGCGATGGCCGCGGCGATCACCGAGCGGACCCGGCTGATCTTCGTCTGCAACCCCAACAACCCCACGGGGACGGTGGTGCGGCGGGCCGAGCTGGAGCGTTTCCTCGACCGGGTGCCCGGCGACGTGCTGGTGGTGCTGGACGAGGCGTACCGGGAGTTCATCCGCGACCCCCAGGTGCCGGACGGGGTCCGGCTCTACCGGGACCGCCCCAACGTGTGCGTGCTGCGGACCTTCTCCAAGGCGTACGGACTGGCGGGCCTGCGGGTCGGGTTCGCGGTGGCCCACGAGCCGGTCGCCGCGGCGCTGCGGAAGACGGCGGTGCCCTTCGGGGTGAGTCAGCTCGCGCAGGACGCCGCGGTGGCCTCCCTGCGCGCGGAGGACGAGTTGCTGGGCCGGGTGGGCTCGCTGGTGAGCGAGCGGACCCGGGTGCAGGCCGCGTTGGGCGAACAGGGGTGGACGGTTCCGGAGTCGCAGGCGAACTTCGTCTGGCTGCGGCTCGGGGACCGTACGGGTGACTTCGCCGCGGCATGTGAGCGCGCAGGGGTGGTCGTCAGGCCGTTCGCGGGGGAGGGCGTGCGGGTCTCCGTCGGTGAGACCGAGGCGAACGACTTGTTCCTGCATGCCGCCGAGGCGTTCCGCAAGGAGCTGTGATCACCGCCATGTAGGCGTACGAGGCTCCTGGCATAGAAGGCCCCCGGGCACCGAGACCTTCGGTTCCGGGGGTCTTCTGCTGTCTGTGCCTGGGTTCAATGGGGTGTCTGGTGGTGATTCCCTCCCGTAAGGGGGCCCCCGGGTGCAAGGGGTGGAGAGGGGTAGGACATAATGCTTGTGAATGTGAACGCGTTCACAAGCGCGCCTGGATGGTCCCGTTATGCCGGAGATCAAAGGGGCAAAACTGCCGCTGTGAACACGGCACGTAAGGAGAAGGAGACGTGGACCTCGCTCTAGCGCCGGAGACCCTGTCGCGATGGCAGTTCGGCATCACAACCGTCTACCACTTTCTGTTCGTCCCTCTGACGATCTCCCTGGCGGCCCTGACCGCCGGACTGCAGACGGCGTGGGTGCGTACGGGGAAGGAGAAGTACCTCCGGGCGACCAAGTTCTGGGGCAAGCTCTTCCTGATCAACATTGCCATGGGTGTCGTGACCGGCATCGTGCAGGAGTTCCAGTTCGGGATGAACTGGTCTGACTACTCCCGCTTCGTCGGTGACGTCTTCGGGGCGCCGCTCGCGTTCGAGGCGCTCATCGCCTTCTTCTTCGAGTCGACGTTCATCGGGCTGTGGATCTTCGGCTGGGACAAGCTGCCGAAGAAGCTGCACCTCGCGACCATCTGGATGGTGGCGATCGGCACCATCCTGTCCGCGTACTTCATCCTCGCTGCGAACTCCTGGATGCAGCACCCGGTCGGCTACCGGATCAACGAGGTCGCCGGGCGGGCCGAGCTCACCGACTTCTGGGCGGTCCTGAGCCAGAACACCACCCTCACCCAGGTCGCCCACACCCTGACGGCGGCCTTCCTCACCGGTGGCGCGTTCATGGTCGGCGTGTCCGCGATCCACCTGGTCCGCAAGAAGCACATCCCGGTGATGAAGGTCTCGCTGCGGCTCGGGCTGGTCACCGTCGCCATCGCCGGAATGCTCACTGCGCTCAGCGGTGACCGGCTCGCCAAGGTGATGTTCGACCAGCAGCCGATGAAGATGGCCGCGGCCGAAGCCCTCTGGGACGGTCAGAAGGCGGCGCCCTTCTCCCTCTTCGCCTACGGGGACGTGGACAAGGGCCACAACACCGTCGCCATCGAGATCCCCGGGATACTGTCCTTCCTCGCCGAGGACGACTTCGACCACTTCGTGCCCGGCATCAACGACGTCAACGCCGCCCAGCAGGAGAAGTACGGACCCGGCGACTACCGGCCCAACATCCCGGTCGCCTTCTGGTCGTTCCGCTGGATGATCGGCTTCGGCATGGCCTCCTTCGGCATCGGCCTGCTCGGACTGTGGCTGACCCGGAAGAAGTTCCTGCTGCCCCCGCACATGAGGGTCGGCGAGGACGAGATGCCGAACCTCGTGCTCTTCCGGAACAAGGCGCTCCATGCGAAGTGGGCCCGGGGGTACTGGCTGCTGGCCGCCTGGACCCTGGCCTTCCCGCTGATCGCCAACTCCTGGGGCTGGATCTTCACCGAGATGGGCCGTCAGCCCTGGGTGGTGTACGGCGTGCTCCAGACCCGGGACGCGGTCTCCCCCGGTGTCAGCCAGGGCGAGGTCATCACCTCGATGGTCGTCTTCACCCTGCTGTACGCCGTTCTCGCCGTCATCGAGGTCAAGCTGCTCGCCAAGTACATCAAGGCCGGCCCGCCCGAACTGACCGAGGCCGACCTCAATCCGCCGACCAAGATCGGCGGCAATGACCGCGACCCCGACCGGCCGATGGCCTTCTCCTACTGACGGCCTACTCACGGAAAGGAGCTGAAACGTGCAACTCCACGATGTCTGGTTCGTCCTCATCGCGGTCCTGTGGATCGGCTACTTCTTCCTGGAGGGCTTCGACTTCGGTGTCGGCGTCCTGACCAAGCTGCTCGCCCGCAACCGGACCGAGAAGCGGGTCCTGATCAATACGATCGGCCCGGTCTGGGACGGCAACGAGGTGTGGCTGCTCAGTGCGGGCGGTGCCACCTTCGCCGCCTTCCCCGAGTGGTACGCCACCCTCTTCTCCGGGTTCTACCTCCCGCTGCTGCTGATCCTCGTGTGTCTGATCGTGCGCGGAGTCGCCTTCGAGTACCGCGCCAAGCGCCCCGAGGAGAACTGGCAGCGCAACTGGGAGCGCGCGATCTTCTGGTGCTCCCTGCTCCCCGCGTTCCTCTGGGGAGTCGCCTTCGCCAACATCGTCCGGGGCGTGAAGATCGACCAGAACAAGGAGTACGTGGGCAACGTCCTCGATCTGCTCAACGGCTACGCCCTGCTGGGCGGTCTGGTCACCCTGACCCTGTTCACCTTCCACGGAGCCGTGTTCGTCGCGCTGAAGACCGTGGGCGACATCCGGGTCCGGGCGCGCAGGCTGGCCACCCAGGTCGGTCTGCTGACGGCGGTGCTCGCCCTGGGGTTCCTGATCTGGACCCAGCTCGACAAGGGCGACGTCGGCAGCCTGGTCGCCATGATCGTGGCCGTCGCCGCGCTGGTCGCCGCCCTCGGGGCCAACCTGGCCGGACGGGAGGGATGGTCGTTCGCCTTCTCCGGCGTCACGATCATCGCCGCCGTGTCGATGCTCTTCCTGACGCTCTTCCCGAACGTCATGCCGTCCTCGCTCGACCCGGCCTGGAACCTCACGGTCACCAATGCCTCGTCGACGCCCTACACCCTGAAGATCATGACCTGGTGTGCAGGGATCGCGACCCCGGTGGTGCTCCTCTACCAGGGCTGGACGTACTGGGTGTTCCGCAAGCGGATCGGTACGCAGCACATCGCGGACCCCGTGCACTGATGTCCCGGGGCGGGACCCACACCCGAGTGCCGCCCCACCGCGCTTCCCTGGGGGTGTTTCACGTGAAACACCCCTGAACCGACCCCGAGGGTGTGTTTCACGTGAAACCGATCGACCCGCGACTGCTCCGATACACCCGCGCCACCCGAGGTTTCCTCGTCGCTGTGGTGGTTCTGGGCCTGATCGGGGCGGGGCTGGTCATCGCTCAGGCCATGCTGATCGCGGAGATCGTGGTCGGCGCCTTCCAACACGGGCTGTCCGTGGGGGAACTCTCCACTCCGCTGCTCTTGTTGCTGGCCGTGACCGCGGGCCGGTCCGCCGTCTCCTGGCTCACCGAACTCGCCGCCCACCGGGCCAGCGCGGCGGTGAAGTCGGAACTGCGCGGGCGGCTGTGGGAGCGGGCGGGCGCCCTGGGGCCGGGCTGGCTGAGCGGACAGCGCACGGGCTCGCTGGTCGCCCTCGCCACCCGGGGCATCGACGACCTGGACGACTACTTCTCCCGCTATCTGCCGCAGTTGGGTCTCGCGGTCGTCGTTCCGGTCGCGGTGCTGGTCCGGATCGTCACCGAGGACTGGGTCTCGGCCGCCATCATCGCGGGCACCCTGCCGCTCATCCCGATCTTCATGATCCTCATCGGCTGGGCGACCCAGGCGCGCATGGACCGCCAGTGGCGGATGCTGTCCCGGTTGTCCGGGCACTTCCTGGATGTCGTCGCCGGGCTGCCCACCCTCAAGGTGTTCGGCCGGGCCAAGGCCCAGGCCGAGTCGATCCGCACGATCACCGGCGACTACCGCCTCGCGACCATGCGGACCCTACGGATCGCGTTCCTGTCCTCGTTCGCCCTGGAACTGCTCGCGACCCTGTCCGTCGCCCTGGTCGCCGTCACCATCGGCATGCGACTGGTGCACGGGGGCCTCGACCTCTACACCGGTCTGGTCATCCTGATCCTGGCGCCCGAGGCGTACCTACCGGTTCGCCAGGTGGGAGCGCAGTACCACGCCGCCGCCGAAGGGCTGGCCGCCGCCGAGGAGGTCTTCGAGGTCCTGGAGACCGAGGTGCCCGCTGCCGGAACCGGTGCGGTCCCCGTGGTGTCCGGAGGGTTGGAACTCCGCTTCGACGCGGTGACCGTGCGCCATCCGGAACGATCGGTGGACGCGGTGTCCCGGGTGTCCTTCGCCGTGGCCCCCGGTGAGACGGTGGCCCTGGTAGGGCCCAGCGGCGCCGGGAAGTCGACACTGGTCGCCGCTGCGCTCGGTTTCGTACGGCCCCGGGACGGGCGGGTGCTCGTCGGGGGCGCCGACCTCGCCGGCGTCGACCGGGACTCCTGGCACCGACAGGTCGCCTGGGTGCCGCAACGCCCCCATCTGTTCGCCGGTTCCCTCGCCGAGAACGTCCGCCTCGCCCGCCCCGAAGCGGACGACACCGCGCTACGAGCCGCCCTGCGGGACGCCGGGGCGCTGGAGTTCGTGGACGCGCTGCCCGCCGGGGTGGACACCCCGCTGGGCGAGGACGGAGCGGGACTCTCCGCCGGTCAGCGGCAACGGCTCGCCCTGGCCCGGGCGTTCCTCGCCGACCGCCCCGTCCTGCTCCTCGACGAGCCGACGGCCGCGCTGGACGGGGAGACCGAGGCCGGGATCGTCGACGCGGTACGACGGCTGTCGGTGGACCGCACCGTCCTGTTGGTGGTGCACCGCCCCGCCCTGCTGGCCGTCGCGGACCGCGTCGTCACGCTGCCGCTGCCCGAACAGGACGCCCCCGCACACCTCGACCGGTCGGCTGCGGACGGGCGGGACACCTCGTCCACCGGCGCGGGCATCGCCGCCGATCACGGGGCCCGGCAACGTCCCACCGGAGTGGACCTGCTCGCCGACCTCACCGACGGCGGCACCGCCTTCGGCGACGAACTGTTCCAGCCGGCGCGGGACCGGGAGGAGCCGCTGGTCCCGGCCCCGGGCGGTGCGGTGCCCGGGGACACCGGACGCGTCGACGCCCGGGAGCGCGGGGCCGACCGCGGGAAGGCGGCCGGCGCGTCGGGTAGGGGGGCCGTGCTCGCCCGGGTACGGAACATGGCCGGGCCGCGACGGGGGCGGCTCGCCCTCGCACTGCTCTTCGGGAGCCTCGCCCTGGGCAGCGCCGTCGGCCTGATGGCGACGTCCGGGTACCTGATCTCCCGCGCCTCCGAACAACCGCCCGTGCTCTACCTGATGACCGCCGTCACCGCGACCCGCACCTTCGGCATCGGACGGGCCTGCTTCCGCTACGCCGAACGACTCGTCTCGCACGAAGCGGTGCTGAGGATGCTGGCCGACACCCGGGTGGCGGTCTACCGGCGCCTGGAACGGCTGGCACCGGCAGGACTGCGCAAGACCCGCCGCGGTGACCTGCTCTCCCGGCTGGTCGCGGACGTGGACGCGCTCCAGGACTACTGGCTGCGCTGGCTGCTCCCGGCCGCCGCCGCCCTCGCCGTGTCGCTGGGGGCCGTCGGCTTCACCGCCTGGCTGCTGCCCGAGGCGGGCGCCGTGCTCGCGGTGGGGCTGCTCGCCGCGGGGGCGGGAGTGCCCCTGATGTCGGGCGCCGTCGCCCGGCGGGCCGAACGACGCCTCGCCCCCGCCCGCGGTGCGCTCGCCACCCGGGTCGCCGATCTGCTCACCGGAACCGCCGAACTGACCGTCGCGGGTGCCCTGGGCGACCGCACCGACCGGGCCAAGCAGGCCGACTCGGTACTGACCCGGATCGCCTCCCGCGCGGCGAAGGCGACCGCCCTCGGAGACGGACTGACCACGCTGATCACCGGGATCACCGTCACCGCGACCGCGTTGGTCGCGGTGCAGGGTGTCGCCGACGGACGCCTGAGCGGGGTGGCCACGGCCGTGGTGGTGCTCACCCCGCTGGCCGCCTTCGAGGCGGTCATGGGCCTGCCGCTGGCCGTCCAGTACCGCCAGCGGGTGCGCAAGAGCGCCGAGCGGGTCCACGAGGTGCTGGACGCTCCGGTGCCGGTACGCGAACCCGCCGTCCCGGAAGCCGCACCCGACTCCCCCTTCCCGCTGCGGCTGGACGGGGTGCGCGCCCGGTACGAGGGCCAGTCGGACGAGGCGCTCGACGGGGTCGACCTGGTGCTCACCGAAGGCCGCAGGGTCGCCGTCGTCGGGGTCTCCGGCTCGGGCAAGACGACCCTCGCGCAGGTGCTCGCACGGTTCCTGGACCCGGTGCCGGGGGCGGGGACGTACACCCTCGGCGGGGTGGACGCGGGTGCGTTGGACGGGGACACCGTGCGCCGGTTCGTGGGGCTCTGCGCCCAGGACGCGCACCTCTTCGACAGCTCGGTACGGGAGAACCTGTTGCTGGCCCGCCGCGGAGCGGGAGAGGCCCGGCTGCGGGAGGTACTGGCCCGGGTGCGCATGCTCGACTGGGTCGACTCGCTGCCGAACGGTCTGGACACCCTCGTGGGCGAACACGGCGCGCGGCTGTCCGGCGGCCAGCGGCAGCGGCTCGTCCTCGCCCGGGCGCTGCTCGCGGACTTCCCGGTCCTGGTGCTGGACGAGCCCGCCGAGCACCTCGACCTGGCGACGGCCGACGCACTGACCTCGGACCTCCTGGCGGCCACCGCGGGGAGCACGACCCTGCTGATCACCCACCGACTGGCCGGGTTGGACGCGGTGGACGAGGTGGTCGTGCTGGACGCCGGCCGGGTCGTGCAGCGGGGCCCCTTCCGGGAACTGGTCGACGCGGAAGGGCCGCTGGCCCGGATGAGGGAACGCGAGCGCGCGGTGGACCTGCTGGCCGCGGGGGTGTGAGCCCGCGCGGCCGGGGTGCCCGGGCGGCACTCCCCGGGTGGGATCGTTGCGGTGACCGTACGCCCACCCGGGCGCCACGGACGGGGTCGGGTTTCGGGGGGTACAGGGGGTTATTAGGCTTTGGGCATGGCTGGGAAGCAGGACGGTGACGGATCGTTGCGGATGTCCGGCGAGCTGGCGGCCCGGGTGCCGCAGTTGCTGGACGCGATGCGGTCGGTCGGTACCGGGCTGGAGCTGCACTCGACGCTCGACCGGATCTGCGAGACGGCCGCCGAGCTGGCACAGGCGCGGTACGCCGCGATCGGCGTGGTCGCGGAGGACGGCGACGGGCTCTCCGACTTCGTCTTCCACGGGATCGACGAGGCCACCGCGGACCGCATCGGGCGGTTGCCGGACGGCCACCGCGGGCTGCTCGGCGCCCTGATCCACCACCCCGAGCCGGTGCTGCTGGCGGACCTCGCCGCCGACCCGCGCTCCTGCGGGTTCCCGCCGCACCACCCGCCGATGCGCAGCTTCCTCGGCGTGCCCATCCGGGTGCAGGGCGAGATCTTCGGCAACCTCTACCTGACGGAGAAGCGGAACGGCGCCGAGTTCGACGACGACGACCTCAGCATCGTCCGGGTGCTCGCGACGGAGGCGGGCATCGCCATCGGCAACGCCCGGCTCTACGGGGCCGCCCGGCAACGGGAGCGCTGGATCGACGGCTCCGTCGCGGTCACCACCGCCCTGCTGTCGGGCGGCGACGCCGATGACGCGCTCCAGGTCGTCGCCGAGCAGGCCCGCCAACTGTCCGACTCGGCCGCGGGGATCGTCCTGCTGCCCGCCGAGGAGGGCGGGCTGGAGATCGTCGCCGTGGCGCCGGAGGGACGGCACGGGGCCCTCGGAGTGGTCATCCCGCCGGAGAGCCAGATCGCCGCGCTGCTGCTCGCCGGCGAGACCGTCTTCCTGGAGGACGCGGCCACCGACCCCCGGGTGCTCAGCGCACTCGTCCGCGGCTACGGACCGTCGATGCTGCTGCCCCTCCAGAGCGAAGGACGGGTGCTGGGCTCGCTGGTCACCCTGCGGGAACGGGGCGCCCGTACCTTCACCGAGGCGGAACGCACCCTCGCCGGCCAGTTCGCGGCCCAGGCGGCCCTGGCGCTGAAGATGGCCGAGGCCCAGCGCGACCGGGAACGCCTCGCGGTCTTCGAGGACCGCGACCGGATCGCCCGGGACCTCCACGACCTGGTCATCCAACGGCTGTTCGCGACCGGGATGATGCTGGAGAGCGCCCAGCGCAAGTCCGGCAACCCGGCGGTCCAGCAGGGCGTGGGCAAGGCCGTCGACGAACTCGACGTGACGATCCAGGAGATCCGCACGGCGATCTTCGCCCTTCAGCAGGGGCCGGCCGAGGCACCCTCCGGACTGCGCACCCGGGTCCTGCGGGAGATCAACACGGCTGCGGTCCCCCTCGGCTTCAAGCCCTCGCACCGGTTCGTCGGACCGGTGGACACCATGGTGGGCGAGCTGACCGGCAAGAACCTCATCGCGGCGCTGCGGGAGGCCCTGTCGAACGCGTTCCGGCACGCGGAGGCCGCCCGGATCGACGTGGTCGTCGATTCCACGGTGACCCTTCCCGACGGGGCGTCCGGGGTCCGGCTCACGGTGGCGGACGACGGGGTCGGCATCCCCGAGGGCGGTCGGCGCAGCGGTCTGCGGAACCTCAAGCGCCGCGCCGAGTCCCTGGGCGGCGACAGTTGGTACGGGCCCGGCATCGGTGAGGACGGCGGGGGCACCAGCGTGGTCTGGCAGGCGCCGCACTGACGGAGGAGCACCCGTGGCGGTCCCTTCGGTCCGGCCGCCCTGTTCGGCGGTATCCGGCTGATCCGTACGGACCACCTCGTCCCCCGTGCGTACGATCAGTGCGCGCCGGCGCCACCGAGTCGCGTAACGATCCGTCACATGCCCCTCTCCTCCCGCCGTCGCCCCTTCTTCGTCCCGGCCGTGATGTGCGTGCTGCTCGGCCTCGCCGTCCCCCACGTCAGTGCGTACGACGACACCTACCCGCCCGGGCTCCCCGACGGTCTCGGTGTGGCCGGGCGGGGGGCCGGTGCCGAAGTCGCGCGGCTCTACGAGGAGGCGGCCGAGGCGGCCCGCTCCCACGAGGCCGGCCAACGGGAGGCCGCGGCGCAGCGGCAGCAGGCGGAGGAGCTGGAGCAGCGGCTGGCCCGGGAGCGGCAGGCCATCGAGGAGCTGCACGGGGACCTGGGCCGGATCGCCAGGGCCCAGTACCGGACCGGCGGCGAGGTCCCCTACACCGCGCGGATGCTGCTCACCGACCGCCCGGAGGAGGTGTTGCAGGGGCAGCGGGCGGTGCGCCAGGCGGAACTGGCGGTGCGCCAGCAGATCGGCGAGAGCCGCGCGGCGGAGCGGCAGCTCGTCCGGGACGAGGCGGCGGCGTCCCGGGCGTGGCGGGCGCTGGCGAGCCGCAACGAACGGCTCGCCGAGCTGAGGCGGGGCATCGAGCGCAAGCTCGAAGAGGCGCAGTGGCGGTTGCGGAGCGAGGCCGAGCGGTCCGTGGCCGCGGGGCGGTGCCCGGGAGCGGTCCGGCTGTCCCAGGACGGGCCCCCGACGACCCGTACCTGGGTCGCCCCGCTCGCGGGGTACGCGCTGTCGGCGGGGTTCGGCGGGACGGGGCAGCGCTGGGCCAGCCGGCACACCGGACAGGACTTCGCGGTGCCCGAGGGGACGCCGGTGCGGGCGGTCGGCGAGGGGCGGGTGGCGGGCGTGTCCTGCGGGGGCGCGTTCGGCATCGCCGTCGTGGTGGCGCACCCGGGCGGCTACTACACGCAGTACGCGCACCTCTCCTCGGCGGCGGTCGAGCAGGGCGAGCAGGTGCGGGCGGGGCAGTGGATCGGCTTGTCGGGGACGACGGGGAACTCGACGGGTCCGCATCTGCACTTCGAGGTGCGGCTGACCCCGCAGCTCGGTTCCGGAGTCGATCCGGTGCCCTGGCTGGCCCGGCGGGGCGTCGAGCTGTGAGCGCCCGGGTGCCGGGCGGCGGCTGTGATCAGTCCGTTCGGCGCGCGGTGAGGAGGCGTTCGATGACGAGGGCGACGCCGTCCTCGTTGTTGCCGGTGGTCCGTCCCGAGGCGGCGGCCAGGACATCGGGGTGGGCGTTGCCCATGGCGTACGAGGTGCCCGCCCAGTTGAGCATCTCGACGTCGTTCGGCATGTCGCCGAAGGCGATGACCTCGGCGGGGGAGATGCCGCGCTCGGCACAGCACAGTTCCAGGGTGCTGGCCTTGGAGACGCCGGGGCCGCTGATCTCCAGCAGGGCGGTGGGGCTCGACCGGGTGACGTTGGCCCGCTCCCCCACGACGGCGCGGGCGAGGCCGAGGAACGCGTCGGGCGCGAGGTCCGGGTGGTGGGCGAGCAGCTTGAGCACCGGCTCGGCGGCGACGGCCGACCCCGCGGCGAGCAGCTTCTCGGCCGGGGCGACGCTCTCCCCGACATCGAACGAGAGCGGCGGGTAGGCAGGCTCGTGGTGCAGGCCGCCGGTGCGCTCGATGGCGAAGGCCGTGTCGGGGGCCGCCTCCCGCAGGGTGCGCACCACCTGGAGGGCGGAGTCGGCGGCCAGCTCGCGGACCTTGAGGAAGCGGGGGTTGACCGCTCCCCCGTGCAGGTCCACGACGGCGGCGCCGTTGCCGCAGATGGCGATGCCGTGGCCGTGGAGGTGGGCGCTCACGACGTCCATCCAGCGGGCCGGGCGTCCGGTCACGAAGAAGACCTCGATGCCCGCCTCCTCGGCGGCGGCGAGGGCGGCGACCGTGCGGGGGGAGACGGACTTGTCGTCCCGCAGCAGGGTCCCGTCCAGGTCCGTCGCGATCAGCCGGGGCGGGAGGGCGGAGGTGGCGGTCGTCCACGGCCGCGGGGATGCTGACGTCACCCCGTCATTCTCGCGCATATGCCAGCACGTGTGTGTGAGGGTTCGCACATGTGAGTGATTATCGACGCGTCGAGCCTTGCGCGCACGGGGTCCCCGGGGGTCCGTGGGGGTCCATGGGCCCGGGTGCGCTGCTGCTGTCGGTGTGCTGCCGGACAAACCTCGGCGGGCCTCGCGGGACGTAGGGTCGAGGCCATGCGACTGAGTACGGTGATCCTTCCCGTCCACCGGTGGAGCGAGGGGCAGCAGACCTGGCGGCGGGCCGAGGACCTCGGCTTCCACACCGCGTACACCTACGACCACCTGTCGTGGCGGACCTTCCGGGACGGGCCATGGTTCGGCACCGTCCCGACGCTGACCGCCGCCGCCACCGTGACCACCCGGCTGCGCCTGGGCACCCTCGTGACCTCAGTCAAGCCTTTTTCACCTATCGCGAGCTGACCTGCTCTTTCGTGGGCGCTCTGGAGCCAGCCACGACCAGATCCGGCAAGAGCTAGACGGTATGGATGAAGGAGCGGTACTCCCGGGCCACCAGCTCCACCTCGCGGAAATGTCTGTTGAGGTACTGCCTAATGGAGACAATCTCCCCATCGGCCGCAATGCTGGCGTAGGCCTGTGTGTACCCGCGCGGATCCGTGTCCGAGGAGTAGACGCGAGCCCCCTGATCCTGATGTACCCAGATGCGTTGCTCGTCGGCCATGGACACCTCGGCCCCAACGGGTGTGATCCTCTCCAGGAGCACGTAGTGCAGCCCCAGAAGATCCAAAAGCTCTCGGTCACGTTCCCACACGGTCCCCGCGTACATGTTGCTCATCAGGAACAGCGGGTCTCGGTAGACGAGCCGTACCGCATCGGGGAACGACATACCTCGGCCGTTCCAGCACAGGGCACCACGTACCGAGTACTGCAGCCCTTGGCGGGGTACGGCTTCGCCCATGACTATGGGCAGGAGATTCTCCATGCGGTCCGACCACCCATGGATGACTGCTCCCAGGAGGTCACAGGGGTTGTAGACGTGCAATCCGACGTCTCCCTCACCGACCTTCGGGCTCACCCCGTCGAGCCAGCCGTCTACGAGTGATTCCCACTCGTGATTACCGCCCAGGCTCTGCCGAGCCTCCTGCCGGAACGCTTTCCAACGGCTGGCTACCTCCGGGCTGGCGGTGCCTGTGTACAGGATCTGGCTGTCTCCTCGTTCGTCCCCGGTCAGGAAGCGGAACAGGTCCGGCTGCTCGAACGCGGCGGTGTCGTCGTAGGCGCCAGTGCCGCGGAAGCCTTGGATGGCCCAGTTGGGGTCGTCACGGAGGTTCTTCAACAGCCCTGGCCGTGCAGACTCCATGTTCATTCCACGTAGGTTGCTGCGCGCGAGCCGGTTGCAGAGCTCGCAGAGGGCCAGGTACTCCGCCTGGTGCTCTTCGGCGAACGGTTCCGGCCCGTCGTAACCCTCTAGAAGATCCGCTGCGGCGAGCTCCTCGTTCACCCGGCCAACCGCCAGGTACAGGCCGAAAGGCGCGGGGATGTAATGCTTCTCCGCTACCCGGTCCAGATCCGCCGCCAGCAGGTCGAGTGCCCCCAGCTCGTCCGCGACCTTGCTGATGATCCTCCAGCCCTGCTCACGCTGTTCCTCCGTGGCGAAGAAGAACAGGTTGTGGATGGGGGTGATGCGGGGTTCGAACGCCCGGGGCAGAAGCTCCACCCGCTCGGTCCCGATGGGAGTGCCGTTGCTGTCCAGGAGCAGTTGGTACCCGCGAAGATCATGACTCCAGTCGCGCGCGGCGTGGCTGACGGCGATCAGGAGTTCCTCCCAGTCGTCCGGCATGGCAACGATCACCGCACGGATCCGGTCCGGCGCGAGGTTCTTCTCCCGGCAGAGAAGCTCGGTGTACTTGTTGACCTCGTGCAGGGCCTGCCGCGCACTGGACCGGGACCGCTTCAGCTCGATGACCACCCACATCTGGTGCCGATCACGGGCCAGGATGTCGATGCTGCCCCTGGTGCCGTGTGCGTTGGGTAGCGGGTACTCCTCGAACTGAACCGGCCGGAGCCCTGGCTCGATCAACTCCAGGTTGTGTACGAGCGCATTACGGAGAACGTTTTCGAGAGGCGGTTGCATGACCGAAGGCTAAACCGGAGAACTGACAAGAGCCCTGGGGTGGGGCACAGTTGGCGAGTCTCTACCCCTTGGTCACCCTGTCTAAGGACTGCCCTGTATCTCGGCACAAGTGCTGGCCGACCGCCACTAAATCGAATTGTCCGGTTGTGGTTTGACTTGTGACTTTGGTCGCGACCTGAACATTCGGGGAATCAAATGCCGGTTAGGAACCTCCAGGGCTACGACACAACCCTTGGTGGTCTGACGGTCAGGCAGTGGGAGACTCTTGCCATGCCTATGCAGCCTTTCGCAGCCGACTGGGACCGCGCGACCGCACAACAGGCCGAACAGTGGAACTGGCTCGCGGTCGAGATAGCCGAGATCCGACGATGTGCCGCGGCTGGTGATCAGGCACATGACCGTCTCGCCCTCATCCTCTTGGACCACCTGGTGGAGGTGGTGATCAGCCGTGAGGTCAACGCCCGGCTTGCGCTCCAGGCCGCTGACAGCATCATTGCGGAGATACGCGAGTCCCGTGACAATGGCGGGGAGCTCACCGAGAAGCTGAGCCGGTTGGTTGACGAGCACGTGGGACCAGATCGCCGCGAAAAAATCGATAAACACCTGAACGAGAAGACTAGATTTCTGAAGCAGAAGGGCGTGCTGACAGCCCAGGAATGCGAAGTACTCGACCGGCTGCACCAGTACCGCAACGCCGCATACCACCGTGACACGCTGGAGCCTGATCTGATTTCAGATCTGGTACTGGCCTACAGGGTTTTGGCTGATGAACTTATCGGTCGGCACCGGCCGATCGCATGGACCATGGCGTCATCGGGCTCCGGCCCCGTCGTAACGCCGCAGCAGCTACGGGGCCGGCTCAGCGAAGGTGTCGATGCCGATGTCAAGGCGATGGCCCGCCGGTTCCATGGTCACGCGGTAAAGCGGGTAAAGGCCGTTGCTGCGGCTGTTGCCATCGCGCGGCAAATGTTGGGCATCGACAGCTCCGGGAAAGCGGACCCCTCCCTCCCGGATGACGAAATGGCCAGCATGTTGACCGGCCTCAGCAACGTGTCCAAAGACCTGCCGGCCTGGGCAAAACAGGCGGATGGGTTGAAGTCCAAGACGTCATCGCTCACCGGGCTGATGATTCCGTTTATTAACCTAGACCGGACCCTCAACCGTATCGAACCGTCCGTCAGGCGCCTCGAAATGATCCTGGACTATTGGGAACAAGAGCGGATCGATGAAATCCGCGGCAAGTAGCAGTAGCCCCAACGAAATCGCGTGCAGCCAGCTGCCGCCTAGTCGAAGCGACAGCGTGGTTCAGCCCAAAATTTTCGATGCTGGATAATAGCAGTTGCCGGTGGTGCTCGCGTGAAGAAGCTTTCGGCTGATCAACTCGTCCAGGCGGATACGCCCCTCCAGCACGCAGTAGAGGTCTCCGCCGTCCATGGTAATGAACGATGTTCCTCGCTTGAAGATGTCACGTCCGCCTTCGGAGAATCCGTTGACGCTTACGAACAGACCCAGGGCGTTCTTGCCCTTGAGACGCACCTTGCCGTCGAACTTCATCAGGTCCTCAGCTTCGACGGTGCCGGCCAACCACTTGGCCTCAACGATAAAGTGATCTGTGTTGTAGTAGATCGCCCCGTCTATCTGTTCGCCTTTAAGGTTGTAGGCGAGGGTGGGTTCCAAGTCGAACAGGGTGAACAAACGATGCAGGAAGGGCTCGAACTCACGCCCTGCCTGCTGGCGATTCGCCACGGCATGGAGCCGCAGAAACTCCTGCGTCAGCTCCTGCAGCACCTGAGCGAAGCTGCGACTGCGGGTGACTTCCTCCTGGTGAGCCGCGAGGTCAACAGCCAGTCTCTCTCGCTCTTCCGCCAGACCAGCATGCCGCTCAACCCACTTGCTGAGGTTCGCCACGGCCGCCCGAGCCGCAGCCAGGAGCTCGTTGGCGTCCACCTGCTTCATCAGGTTTGGGAAGGTGTCCAGGCTGGCCACGTCAGTCATCAGCTCGATGGTGAAGTCCCGGTAGTCCGACTCCCGGTCCATCAGCATGTGTACCAGCTGAGCTGCCGTCTGGCGCTTTGTTGTGGTGAAGTCGAGGCGCACTAGCAACTCGGTGTGCTCTCGGAGCCTGCGCCGTATGTCCTGCTCGAATGGGATCTTGTTCCAGTTGATCGTGGTCAGCGCCTCGATGAGCGCTCCGTAAGCATCCGGGTGGATCTTCTTCACCGCGCCTGACTGCACCCTCACCATGGCCACCCCAGATCCGTACTGATCAGACCATCCGATTATTCCACTACAGGGTGATCTGATTGCTTCCCTGGTTGGTGAGGGAGACAGTCGGAGCGTCTCTGGGCGTCCTCGGTGCTGTGGGCTAATGCACGGGAGCACGCGCTGCGTGGAGCGTGTCGACGTCGACCGCACCGGAGTCCTTGATCAATTCAGTTCGGCCACGGCCTCAGTCGCGATGCGCTCGAAGACCGACTGGTCGGCGGCGAAGTCGGAGTCCGAAATCGGCCAATGGACCACGATCTCGGTAAAGCCGAGGTCGCGGTGGCGGCCGGCGAAGTCGGCGAAGGCGTCCACCGACTCCAGCGGGCGGTTCCGGTCCGGCGTGAAGCCGTGCAGCAGGATCTTGTCGAGCTCGGCTGCGTCCCGGCCGAGCTCGGCGCAGGCCTTGCCGAGCTTCCGGACCTGGTCCCGCAACGCCTCCACCGACTGCTCGGGGGTGCCCTCGTCGTACAGCTTCGGATCGCCGGTCGTCACCCACGCCTGCCCGTACCGTGCGGCCAGCCGCATCCCGCGCGGACCGGTCGCCGCCACCGCGAACGGTAGCCGGGGCCGCTGTACGCACCCGGGGACGTTGCGGTACTCCGATGCCGAGTACCAGGCGCCCTCGGCATCCACCTCTTGCTCGGTGAGCAGCCGGTCCACCAGCGGCAGGAACTCCCCGAACCGGTCCGCCCGCTCCTTCGGCGTCCACGCCTCCTGGCCGAGCGCGATGGCGTCGAAGCCGCTTCCTCCCGCGCCGATGCCGAGGGTGACCCGACCGTCCGAGACATCGTCCAGCGACATCAGTTCCTTGGCGAGCGTCACTGGGTGCCTGAAATTAGGCGACGTGACGAGGGTGCCCAGGCGCAGGCGATCCGTGGCCGTGGCGGCGGCGGTGAGGGTGGGCAGGGCTCCGAACCAGGGGCCGTCGCGGAAGGTCCGCCAGGAGAGGTGGTCGTAGGTGTACGCGGTGTGGAAGCCGAGCTCCTCGGCGCGCTGCCACTTCGCGCGACCTCCCTCGTGCCAGCGGTCGACAGGAAGAATCACGGTGCTCAGGCGCAGGCTCATGCTGGTGAGCCTACGTCGAGCGCGGCCTTGGCCGTGGCTCGACGTAGGCGAGTCCCTACTGATCAGGCACGGTGCCATGTGTCGGGCAGACCGCCCAGGGAGCCCGCTCACCTTGCGGTGGCTGTCGGCCATCCGTAGCGGGAAAAGGACGGGCCGCCGTCCCTGTACGCAGCAAGGGCTTGTGCGGCGGTCGGGAACGCGGGCTCGGGGAGACGTTCGGCCGCGATCCACTGGACGGCCAGGTGTTTGTCCGGTTCGGTGTTGGTCAGTTCGCCGGCCCATGTGTCGGTGGTGAAGGCGAAAAGCACGAACTGCCCAGCCCGGTCCCAGCCCTGTTCGACGTGAACGACATGGACGAGTGAGAGGTCAGCCGGGTCGACGAGCAGGCCAGTCTCCTCCTTGAGTTCGCGGGCGGCGGCTTCGTCGAGGGGTTCGCCGGGTTCGGCCTTGCCGCCGGGGAGGGTCCAGACCGGTTGAGGGGACCAGTTGCGGGCCCCATAGAGCAGGGATGCGACCGTGTCGGTGTCCTTGTCGTGGACGATCACGCAGACCGCATTGCGACTGTTCATCACGCTGTTGCTGATCACCGTGTCCACTCCTCGTAGATGCGCTCGAAGACTTCGGGGACTTGCGGGCGTCTGGGGCCAACGACCTCCTTCGACGCGTGCGGGCGCTGTTCAGCGCCCAGATGTGAGGTGGTCCGCATCGGTGCGCGAGAACACCAGGTCGGTCATCTCCTCGGGGACCGTGGTGCATCGAATGGGCGGCTGCGGGTGGCGCATGGTCCTGGGATAGCTGGCCGGGTCGTAGTCGTTGGTGAGCGTGTACGCGTGGAAGCCGTGCCCGCGGAGGGTGTCGATGATGTCGGCGGCGCTCTCGCCCTGCTTGGTCAGCAGCCTGGGGGTGACTTCCATGACGAGTTCCGCGTCGTCGCGCAGCTGCGAGAGCGCGGGCAACAGCCCTCGGATGGCTGCTGCCTCGGCACCTTCGACGTCGATCTTGATGATCCGGGTGGTGGCGAACTCTGCTCCACTGATCAGGTCGGCCAGGGGTGCGGTCGGCACGTCGAAGGCAGTGTGGACGTGGCTGGGCCGAACGGCGGTGGTGTGACCGAGGTTGGCGGGGTCCTCCAGGTACAGGGTCAGGGTTCCGTGGGCGTCGGAGACGGCGGAGCGGACGGCCCGGATGTTGGTGCAGTGGTTGGCGGTGGCGGCGGCAGTCAGGTCGTCGTGGAACTGCGGGGAGGGCTCGATCGCGACGACTCGGCCGTGGGGGCCGACGGCGTGGGAGGCCAAGAGGCTGAAGGCGCCGCGGTGGGCTCCGACGTCGATGAAGGTGTCCCCGGGGCGGAGCCGGTCGCGTAGGAAGGAGATCAGGTTCGGTTCCCACTCGCCGAACAGGTACTGGTAACGCTGGATGACGTCGCTGGTGGTGACGGTGACCACGTCGCCGGATCGCAGTCTGACGGTGGTGCGGACGGGGCGGGTGCGCAGGTGTTCGTCCAGGAAGCTGCCGACGAGCCGGGCCTTGCCCACGGTGCCGGGGGCGTAGCGGACGTAGGCCCGCAGCGTGCGGGCGAGTGCGGAGACGGACACGGCGGCTCCTTCGGGTGGTGGTGTTGGGGAATGGGGCCTTGGGCTGGTCGGCGGTGGCAGACTGGCCAAGGAACGCTGGTGGTGTTGAGGGGAGTTGGCGGTGGCCGAGCGCACTCCGGTGGTGTTCTTGTTGGTGGGGCTCACCGGTTCGGGGAAGACCACCTATGCCCAGCGGAAGCTGGAGCCCGAGGGTGCTGTGCGGCTGTCGGTGGACGAGGTGGTTTTCGAGCGGCACGGTCGGTACGGCGTGGCCTACCCGGAGAACACCTACTTCGAGAAGGAGGCCCCGGTCGTCGCCGAGCTGCACGAGCGGCTTGCCGAGCTGGTCGCCGAAGGCCGGGACGTGGTGTGGGACCACGGGCTGTGGCCGCGCAAGGACCGCGACGCGATGAAGGAGCTGGTGGAGTCAGCTGGCGCGCGGTGGCGGCTGCTGTACTTCCCGGTGGAACGGGACGAGCTGCTACGCAGACTGGCGGAGCGCAACGACCGGGAGGACGCCAACGCGCTCGTCGTGACGCCGGAGGCCCTGGAGGACTTCTTCGCCCGCTTCGAGGCACCTCATGGCGAGGGCGAGGAGATCGTGGAGCCGGACTGGCTCTGAGGCGTGTGCGGGCGCCAGGTGGTGGCGATCTTGGAGGCTTCGGCGGCCCAGCCGTCCGGCAGGCGGTCGAGGGTGACGTGGCGGAAGGCCAGACGGGGATCTGCGACGTCGATGCGACCGTGGTGACGGTCGATGTGCTGCAACAAGCGGGACGCCTCGCTGCGGACGGCCGAGGTGTGCTCGGCCCACTCCCTGGAGGTGAACCGGTCGACCCGTCGGCGCAGGTCGTCAAGGACGCCCGAGCGCCACTTGAAGTGGTGCACGCACGCGAGCCTGTCCAGGGCGGGCTTGTGGCCCGGAGCCCGGTGGTTTCCAGACGTCATGGTCACCGAGGAGTGGGCGAGGACGATCTTGCGGGGGTCGCCCTTGAGGAGCCGGTGGGTGAGGTGTCCGCCGAGCGGGAAGGCGCGGTCCAGGCCGGTTTCCGGGCGCCACAGGGCCAAGCGGCCGTCGTTCGTGGCTCGGTCGAGCATCAGCCCGCCGATCACCTTCTGTTTGGCGGCCTCGGCCTCGGCGATCACCTCGGTGAGCTGGGCGGGATGGGCCTGGAACTCGTCGGAGTCGGCGATCAGGTGCCAGCCGGTCCCCGCCTGCTCGCGCAACGAGTCACGGAGCTGGGTGTTGGTGTGCTCGTGCCACGGCCCGGTGCTGATCCGGACGGGGACGATGCCGAGGTCGCGACTGACCGCGAGAAGCTGGTGCTGCCAGGCGTCGTGGACGTGGTCGGGGAAGTGGAAGGCAAGGTGGAACCGCTCGACGCCGAGTCGGCGGTAATGGGCGGTCCAGGCGGCCAGCAGGGCCGGTTCGACCGGGCCGACCACCGCTACCAGGGCGGGAGGGACGGGCGTCTTCATCGGAACTCCTTGGCCAGACGGGTGTAGGTGTCGGTGAGGAAGGCGGCCTGCTCGGCCGCCGAGTGCATGGCCAGGACTCCGCGCGCCGAAGGTTCCGGGCGGGTGGGCGCGTCGGTCGCGAGCTGGTCCAGCATCTTGGCGAGGGTGTTCGGATCGCCCGGAGGGAAGAGCCGGGCCCACGGCTCCCCGGTGAGCCGGGCGGTCAGCTCGGGGTCGTGTGCGGAGACGATCAGCGGGACGGCGAGGCGTGCGGTGTCCATGACCAGCCCTGATTCCTTGCCCACGCCGGACTTGCGGGCGACGAGGGCCGCGTCGGCGGCGGCGTAGACGAGCCGCAGGACCTGGTCGTCGACCGGACCGGCCACGGTGTGGAGCCGGACGTTGGGGAGCTGGTGCCAACGTGTCAGGACGGCGTCGTCCAGCGGGGTGCCGCACACCAGGACGTGCAGTGGGGTGGTGAGGCGGCCGAGGGCGGCGTCGATGGTGAGGAGGTCCTTGTACGGCCACCAGCCGCCGACCACGCACACCGCCTTCGCGTCGGCGGGGATGGCGAAGGCGGTGCGGGCTCCGTCGCGCTCGGCATCGGTCAGCGGGCGGCCGTCGTCGACCGCGAAGGCCCGCACCTCACCGGGTAGGCGGGGGAAGGCCGG
The DNA here is from genome assembly GCF_042724695.1 of Streptomyces sp. NPDC127068. NCBI lineage: Bacteria > Bacillati > Actinomycetota > Actinomycetes > Kitasatosporales > Streptomycetaceae > Streptomyces > Streptomyces sp. NPDC127068. The sequence continues at coordinate 39,852 of NZ_JBHXEN010000025.1, forward strand.
TGCGACCTGGTCGCGGACGGCGATGGTCGGGTACAGCGCGATCACTCGCTTCTCGCCCGCGCGGGCGAGCCGACCCAGCCACCGGACGGGACGGTCTTCGGTGGTGACCACCTCGTGGATGAACCGCAGGTGCGGGGTGCCACCGAGCAGGGCGGCGACGCCGTGCAGTGCCTCGCTCGCACTGAGGATCACCACTGCCGACGCCTGCCGGGTGAGACGGCGCGCGGTGCGAAGGCAGGCGGCCTCGGTCATGCACCGGGCGAGGAGGGTGACCTGGTGTGGAAACCTTCGGACCGCTTCTGGCCAGCACCGAGAGGCGAAGGCCCGCTGGCCGACTGCGGAGACCCGTGCTGCCGCCCGCGCGGCGGCCAGAAGAACCTTCGCCGCGGGCCCGGCAGGACCGACGGCGACCCGGGTACCGGCCCGCACCAGCAGGCCCAGGTCCTCGCTCGGGCCGCCCGGGGCGATGACGAGGCTGTCCGGTCGCGCGGCGGCGAGCGCCGCCAGAGTCCGCTGGTGGTGTCCGCCGACCCGGTGCGCGTACGGCTCGATCAGCACCAGCGGCTCGGGGGCGGCGGTCATCCAGTGACCGCCTGCTCGCCGTACAGCGTGGTGAAGTGCTGGTGCAGCCAGGGCGGGTCATTGAGCGCCTCGAAGCGTTGGGGGTCGCGGGCTACGGCCTTGGCGAAGCCGAGTCCGTCGCGGGCGCCAGCCGCCGCGTAGGCGGCGAACTCGCCGTCGCGGCTGGTCGTCCAGGCGGCGATGCGTTCCTGGGCGGAGGCATCGGTCATGCCGTACTCGCTGCCGCGCGCGAGCATCGCGCACTCGCGGAAGCCCGCCTTCCACGCGTGGAACGGACTCTGGTTGAACCGCGTGATCCCGGCGGGCTGGCGGCAGAACTCGACCCGACCGGGTAGCGCGGCCAGCACGTCGACGGCCTGGCCCATCTCCCTCAGCGCCGAACGGCGGATCAGCTTGAGCCCGCCGTAGCCGTAGGTCAGGCCGTTGACCGGATTGACCGCCTGCCAGACCCGCATCGCCACCCCGTCGGAAAGCGGCTCTACCGTGGCGGTGGGGAACTCGGGGTCGATGGCGAAGTCGCCGTCGGCGAGAAAGAACGTCTCGGAGTCGACCATCTCGGCGGTGAGCCGGTAGGCGCGTCGCATCCCACGGACTCCGTGAAGGCGTTTGACGGTGCCACCCAGCACTCGGCCGAGGCGGGTGTGCAGGGAGCCGGCCAGCGGTTCGTCGTAGGAGAGCTGGACGGCGTCGAAGCCGGTCACTTGATCGCCTCCAGGTAGCGGGCGGCCACCACGGCGGGTGTGAGGTCCGCGGTGGAGGCGTACGCGCGCTTGGCGTGCACCAGGTAGAACTCGGCGTCCGTGGCGAGGCGCTCGGCGATCTGGACGGCCTGCCCATCGGTGTCGAACAGCAGCTCGTGGTCGATGTGCTCGGCCAGCCAGCCGATGCGGGGGCCGATCACGGGCAGGCCCATCGCCTGGCAATCGATCACCGACATGGACCAGGGGCAGCCGGGACGGAAAGGAGCGATGCCGAAGTGGACGTCGGCCAGCAGGTTGCGGTAGCGGATGCGGTCGCCGCGGTCGGAGGCGATGGTGACGCCGTCCGTGGTCGCCAATTCCTCCAAGTGTCGTTCGGGGCTGGGGTCGAGGCGGACGCGTTCGGGGCTGCGGGTGCCGAGCAGGTCCATCACCGTGAGCCGCACCGGGGCGTCGGCGACGAGGCGGCGGGCGAGCCGGGTGAAGCGGGCGGTGCCGTAGTGCCTGTACAGGCGGTGGTTGTAGATGCCGGTTGCCCTGCCCTCGGGCGGGGTGATGTCGGCCGGGTCGCGCATCAGCCGTGTGTCCCTGGGGGCGGGGACGATGTGCAGCTTGTCGCCGAGGTCGACGCCGGTGCGGGCGGCTGCCGCGGCGGTCCAGGAAGCGGCGGTGGAGGAATGGACCAGGACGCGGTCGCAGGCCGCGAGGCCAGCGGCGAAGGCCAGCAGCACGCTGCGGCCCAGACCCCGGTCGTTCATCGCGGGGTCCAGCTCCAGGGCGCCGGTGTCGGTGTCGGTGAAGGAGAACGGCAGGTAGTGGCAGTAGCCGACGATCAGCGCGTCCACCCCGGCTTCCAGGAGCGCGGCACGGATCGCGGGGGCGGCCTCGATCTGGTTGGCCACCACCACCTCGGGCCGCCGGTCGCGGATCAGGGTGACCAGGGCGTCCATGCCCGGGTCGAAGCGGGCCCGGTACTTGGTGGACGGCGAGATGGTGGGCGCGAAGTGCACGCGGGCGTCCCCGGTGGGGACCGGGGAGGCCATGGTCACCTCGGCTCCTGCGTCGGTCAGGGCCGGGGCGAGCAGGTCGGCGAAGATGAAGCCGGAGTCGGCGGACAGCTGGCTGGAGTTGGAGACGTTGAGCAGATACAGCACGCGCATCGCGGGGGGACCCTCCTCGTCTGGGCCCGGGTCGACCTGGGCCGGTGAAGGAAGGAAACCGGCGAACGGGACCGTGACAGAATGGTGAGTCGAGATCACTTACGGTTCATTCATCTCATCCGACGGCCGGGGCGGGAGCTTTGATGGACGCGCGGGACAGCGCTCTGACGGTCGAGCAGGCCGCCGAGGCGTTCCCGGCGGAGGTCGCCTACTGGCGTGAGGTGCGAGGTCTTGCCAAGCGGGAGTTAGCCAGAAGGATGGGCTTCGACCCGTCGTACGTGAGCCATGTCGAGTCGGGCCGTCACAAGCCGACAGAGGACTTCGCCCGCCGTGCGGAGCAGGCCCTGAACGCGGGCAAGGCCATCTGGAAGCGCTGGCTGGACTACGAGACGGCCAAGGCCCCTTCGGCCCCAGCAGCGGTGCCGGCCTCCCGCAGGGCCGAGCAGCCGTACGCGACCGGCTCGGCGATCGTCGTCGAACACGATGCGGCCCGTCTGGACTACGACGGCCGCCTCTACCGGCTCACGATGCGCCGACTGCTGCGGAACACCGGCAGTGAGCCGATCACCCGCTACCTGATCCGCATCAGCGTCGACCGCTACCCGGGCGAGCCGGAACGGTCCAACGCCCACTACCGCGAGCACCCGCTGGCCTGGGACGAACTCGCCCTCACCGCAACCTGCCGCGGTGAGGCGATGCGCTGGCAAGCCAAGCACGACCGCGACGCCTTCAAGGAGGTGTGGCTGCTGTTCGACAACGAGCAGGGCCGTTTCCCTCTCTACCCGGGCGAGTCGGTGTGGATCGAGTACGCCTACTCGGTGGGTGACGAGAAGTGGGGCCGCTGGTTCCAGCGTGCCGTCCGCCTGCCCACCGAGCACCTGACGGTCGAACTCGCCTTTCCTGCCGACCTCGACCCCGCCGTGTGGGGCACCGAGACCTCCATGACCGCCGAGGCAGCACCGCTGCGGACGGCCCCGGTCCAGCACGACGAGGGCGGGGTGCGTGTCTTCTCCTGGAGCACGACCACACCCCCACTCCACACCCGGTACCGTCTGGAATGGCGGTTCCGGGCGCGACCCGAACATCAATTGGAACAAGGGGAGTTCAGGTGATCCAGGTGCGGCCCAGCGAGCAGATGCGCGTCCTCGGCGTCGTCCAGAACGGCGCCCCCGTCCTCGCCGAGCCTGCCCGCGCCTTCGACCTGCCGGCCGAGCGTGAGGTGGCCGATCAGGTCATCGAGCAGCTGTTCTCCGCGATGGAGCGGATCGGGCAGGTCCACCCCTTCGCCAAGGGCATGGGCATCGCGGCTCCGCAGATCGGGGTGGGCCAGGCCGCCGCCGTGGTCCAGCCTCCCGACCCCGCCACCCCTGCGATCGTCTTGCTGAACCCTCGCATCACCGACAGCTCCAGAGACGGGGACGAGCAGTACGAGGGCTGCCTGTCGTTCTTCGACGTCCGCGGTCTGGTCCCCCGGCCGCTGTGGATCACCGTGGAGACCACGACGCTGGAGGGCCAGCTGGTGACCACCACCTACGAACGCGGGCTCGCCAGGCTGGTCCACCACGAGATCGACCACCTCGACGGCATGCTCTACACCGCACGGATGCGGACGGGAACCGCCCCCATCCCCGTCGAGGAGTACCGCCAGACCGGCCGGGCGTGGGCATACGAGCAGTAGCAACTGAACCGGAGCCTTGAGCTTGGGGAGGGTGAGGGTTGGGCGATTTTGCCGCCGGGGTGGCAGATCTGTTCGCCGTCCTTGTTGAGGTCGCCGGAAGGTCCGCGGCGGGGCATGGGAGCGATGGTATGAGCACGGGTTGGGCTCGCCGAACTTCCGGCACCCGGTCCCCCTGGCCAAGGACCTCATGTCCCTGGACGACATCTCCGGGGGGCGGATCACGCTGGGCGTCGGAGCCGGCGGCAACGGCTTCGACGCCGTCGTGCTGGGTCAGGAGCCGTGGACGCCCAGGGAGCGGGCCGACCGGTTCGCCGAGTTCGTGCCGCTCCTCGACCGGCTGCTCACCACCCCCTCCGTCAGCCATGGGGGCACGCACTACTCGGCGCAGGAGGCCCGCAACATCCCCGGGTGCGTCCAGCGGCCCCGGCTGCCGTTCGCCGTGGCCGCCACCGGCCCGCGGGGCATGGAACTCGCGGCCCGGCACGGTCAGGCGTGGGTCACCACGGGAGACCCGAAGATCTTCGAGACGGGTACGCCCGCCGACTCCCGTGCCGCCATCGCGGAGCAGATCGAACGGCTGGGGAAGGCGTGCGCGGACCTCGGCCGGGACAGCCGCAAGATGGACAAGGTGCTGCTCACCGGGTTCACCCCCGACCGGTCGGCCCCGTTGGACTCGGTGGACGCGTTCGTGGACTTCGCGGGACGTCACCTGGACCTCGGGATCACCGAGATCGTGATCCACTGGCCGATTCAGGACACCGACTTCGCCGCCGACCTCGCCGTGTTCGAGCGGATCGCCGTCGAGGCCCCGGACCAGCTCCGCTCCCGCTGACCGGGCCCGATCGGAGTCCGTCCCCGGTCGGGCCTGGAGTCGGATCCTGAAGTCGAACCCTCCGGACGGTGGGGTGACCGCCCCGCCGTAAGGGGTGCAGCGGCGTGTCGTCAGGGGCGTGTTCCAGCCGTCTTCCGCAGCATTCGCGCCGCTCGTGGGGGCGCGCCGCGGGGGGCTCCGGGTGGGTACGGGCCATGCGGCTACGGCCGACCGGCGGGGTCCTGGCGGTGAGGTGACGTTCCTTCAGCGGTATACATCACGCCACGCGCCAGCTTGCATTCCGGCCTCGCACCGTGGCCCGTACAGCAGCATGGCCCCCGGGGACCGGGGCGCCGATGATCACGCTGCGCCCCGGCTCTCCGCAGGTACACCAGGAGCAGGAACGGGACAGGAAGCGGGGAAACATGACGCATCGACGCAGGACCGCGGGCGCCGTCGCGCTGGGGTCGGCACTGTTGACGCTGGGCGCGGGAGTGCCCGCGCACGCGACGCAGGACGGCGCGGGCGGGCAGGACGCCGCCGTGAGCAGCCCGGCCGCACGGCATCCCGACGGGCGGGCCGCCGGCGCGACGGCCGCCGCCGATCCGGACACCGCGGCGCTGCGCGCGGTGCTCCAGAAGGCGTTGACCCAGGGTGCGCCGGGGGCGATGGCGCGGATCGACGACGACGGCACCACGTACCGCGTCACCGAAGGGCTCGCGGACCGGGAAGCCCCGCGCAACCTGAGCACCGCCGACCGCTTCCGCGTCGGCAGCGTGTCGAAGACCTTCACGACCGTGGTCGTCATGCAGTTGGTCGCCGAGGGGAAGCTGGACCTCGACACCTCCGTCAACCACTACCTGCCCGGTCTGCTGCCGAACGACGGCATCACCGTGCGCCACGTCCTCAGCCACCGCACCGGGCTGTGGGACTACACCAACGACATGTTCCAGCAGACCGTCCCCGGTTTCGAGGCGGTGCGCAACCGCGTCTACACGAACCAGGAACTCATCGACCTGTCGCTCACCCGGGCCCCGTCCGCCGCGCCGGGCGCCGCGTACTCGTACTCGAACACCAACTTCGTCGTTGCCGGGATGCTGGCGGAGAAGGCCACTGGGACCTCGATCGGGCAGGCGTACCGGACCCGGATCTTCGCGCCGCTTGGGCTGAAGAACACCACGTACGTGCACCCCCAGACGGCGATCCCCGGGCGGCACGCGCGCGGGTACCTGACGCCGGACCAGGCCGGGGCCCCGCTGGTGGACTCGACCCGCCAGACCGCCTCCTGGGCGCAGGCCGCGGGCGCGGTGATCTCCAACCCGGGTGACCTCAACCGCTTCTTCTCGGCGCTGTTGGGCGGACGACTGGTCCCGGCCGACGAACTGGCCGAGATGCAGCGATGGGCGCCCACCAACGCGGCGGGCACCCAGTTCTACGGGCTTGGGCTGCGCCGCCGTGACCTGTCGTGCGGGGTCTCCGTCTACGGGCACACCGGCACCGTGCAGGGCTACTACACCTACGCGTTCACGACCCGGGACGGGAAGCGGAGCGTCAGCGCGCTCGCCAACACGTCCAACAACGGGAGCGTGCTGACGACGATGGCGGGCACGCTGGAGGCGACGTTCTGTCCGGCGGGGGCGGCGGGCGCAGGGGCCGCCGGCGCACCGGGTGCGGCGTCCGAGCGTGCCGGCGCTGGGGCCGGTGCCGAAGCGGGTCCCGTGTACGAGGACGTGGCGCCCGGGATCGCCCGGCGCTGACCGCTCCCCGGGCAACGGGGCGGGCGGTCCGGTACGCATCGGGCCGCCCGTGGCACCGGAACGGTGCAGGTGGTGGGGCTGACCGGGTGGCGGATGCTTGTGGTCACCGCGGCTCGGGGAAGTTCACGTACGCCGGGGGAACGGAGTGCGTCAGCCACACGCCGTTGGCGCTGACGCGGAACTCGTGGCCGGTGCGGTAGAGGTCGCCCGCTCGGACGGCGAGGACGACCGGGCGTCCGCGTCGGGCGCCGACCCGGGTCGCGGTCTCCCGGTCGGGGGAGAGGTGTACGTCGTGCCGGGCCATCGGGCGGAGCCCCTCGACGCGGATCGCCGGCAGGTGGGTGGCGACCGTGCCGTGGTAGAGGTACGCGGGCGGGGTTGCGGGGACGAGTCCGAGGTCCACCGCCACGGTGTGGCCCTGGCTCGCCCGGATGCGGTCGCCTTCCACGGAGAACCGTCGCTTGTCGTTGACGGCGACGACGTGGTCGAGTTCGGCGCGGTCGATCGGGAAGCCGTGTGCCGCGGTGGCGGCGAGAAGGGTGTCGACCTCGACCCAGCCACCGGGATCGAGGGTCAGCCCGAGGCGTTCGGGGCGGTGCCGCAGATGCTTCGAGAGGTACTTCGACACCTTCACGGTGCGTCTGTCATCCATCGCCACAGCGTGCCCGGGGCCGCGGATTTCCGCACATGAATTTAGGTACAGAGGTTTGATCCACAGTCAAGTGTGGTTATCCACAGGTGATTTGGCGATTCTGTGGATAACTCCATTGAGTTTCATGGCTGTTTGGGTAACTCTTTTTGTTTTTGGTGTATTTGGTCGCGAGTGCTTTAAATGTCGTTTGTGGGTGTGGGGTTCGGGTGATGGTGTGGGGTGCTCTGATTGCGTGTGCAATGCATGTCACCCTGCTGGAAGGGGTGGTGGGATTTCCAGTGTGGACGAGTGAAGTCCACGGGTGCGCCGAGCGTGCGGCGCGGCAGGAATGGCAACGTGCAGGTGGGGTAGCTGGGTTCGCCGTTCGGGGCTGCGGATTCGTCGTGCGGAGTTGGCCATGGAGACGCGTTCCGGTGTGTTTCCGGTGGGGGTGGTGGGTGGCGGCTGCGCGGGTGTGAACTGCCGTTGGGGCATGGTGCCCTGAAGGGCGGTGGAGGCAAGCAGGCCGTGCATCAGGGCCCTTGGGCGGATGGTGATGCAACCAGGTGCGGTGCGAGGAGTGTTGTCAGCGGCGGGGCGACGGTCTGGAGCCGATGCGGGCGGCGGTGCGGAGGAAGCCCGGGGCGAGGCGGGACAGCAGCCGGGCCGCTCGGGCCTCGGGCGTCACCGGGACCACGGCACGGTTGCGGACCACCGCGCGCAGCACCGCGTCGGCGACCTTCTCCGGGGGGTAGTTGCGCAGCCGGTACATCCGGGTGGCCTGCGCCTGGCGTTGCCGCTGCTCCTCCGGGCCCGCACCGGCGAACCGGGTCGTGCTGGTGATGTGGGTGCGGATGACGCCGGGGCAGACGGCCGAGACCCCGATGCCCGCGCCCGCCAGCTCCGCCCGCAGGCATTCGCTGAGCATCAGCACCGCGGCCTTGGTCGTGCTGTACGCGGGCAGGGACCGGGACGGCAGGTACGCCGCGGCCGAGGCGATGTTGACGATGTGGCCCCCCTGCCCGCGGTCGGCCATCTGCGCACCGAAGAGTCGACAGCCGTGGATGACGCCCCACAGGTTCACGTCGAGGACGCGTCGCCACTCCTCGGGGGTGGTGTCGAGGAAACGGCCCGACAGGCCGACCCCCGCGTTGTTGACCAGGACGTCCGGCACACCGTGCTCGGCGGCCACCTTCACGGCGAGCGCCTCCATGGCCGAGCGGTCGGCGACGTCGACGGTTTCGCTCCAGGCGTCCTGCGCACCGACCTCGCGTGCCGTCCGCGCGGTGCGGACCGCCGCTTCGGCGTCGCGGTCGACGGCGATGACCCGCGCTCCCGCCCCGGCGAACGCCAGGGCGGTGGCCCGTCCGATGCCGCTGCCCGCCCCCGTGACGAGGACCAGGTGCCCGGCGAACCGGCCGCGGTAGCGGTCCGCACCCGTGCGTGGCGCGGGCCGGGGGGTCTCGGCGGTGGCGACCCCGCTGGTGGCAGGCCCCTTCTCGTGCACGGCCACGAAGTCCGCGATCCAGGTCGCCAGCAGGTCAGGGCGGGTCCGCGGCGCCCAGTGACCGGTGTCGACGGTGCGGCGGGTCAGGTCGGGCACCCACCGTTCCAGGTCGTCGTAGAGGCTGGGCGACAGGTACGCGTCCCGCAGGGGAACGACGAGTTGCACGGGCGCGTGCGCGTGGGCGTCGGCCCGTGGGGACCGGGTCCGGGAGCGGACGTTGTCCCGGTAGAGCCAGGCGCCGTGGGCTCCGTCCGAGGGGACGGAACGGGTCGGGTAGTCGCCGGGGGGCACCTTCCCGGCGCGGGCGAGGAACGCCGGCCACCTTCTGCCGACGGGGCCGTGCCACACCCGTTCCGGGAGCCCGGGGACGCGTAGCGCGGTCACGTACCAGGACCTGGCGGCCTGCCCGAGCAACTGGGCGAGCCGCCGGGGGGTGGGACGGGCGGCCCGGCGCTTCAGCCAGTGGCCGAGGTGGTCGAGGGACGGGCCGGACACCGAGGTGAAGGACGCGATCCGTCCCTCGGCGCGGGCCGCCGTGACGAACTCCCAGGATTGCACCGAGCCCCAGTCGTGCCCCACCAGGTGCACCGGGCGTCCCGGGCTGACCGCGTCCACGACGGCGAGGAAGTCGTCGGTCAGCTTCTCCAGCGTGAATCCGCCGCGCAGCGGTCGAGGCGCCGTCGAACCGCCGTGCCCCCGCACGTCGTAGAGGACCACGTGGCAACCGTGGCGGTCCGCGAGCCGTGCGGCCACCTCGGACCACACCTCCTTGGAGTCGGGGTACCCGTGCACCAACACGACCGTGGGCCGGGCGGGATCGCCCAGCTCCGCCACGCACAACTCCACGCCCCCGGTCGTCACCCGGCGCTCGCGCGCTCCCCGCAGACCCATCGTTCGTCCCCTCGCCCTTCGTCCTCGGTTCGCCCTCGCACGGACGGGACCGCCGTCGTCACGTCACCGTCCGTCACCCAATGGCGCACTTCGTGTTCGGAACGTGACGCTTCCGAATGTGACCCCCGCTCGACGATCACGTCAAGGGCCCTTCCGTCCGCCTGTGGATAACCCGCTCGCCCCGTACTCCGGCCTCGCCCCCCGGACGGCGGGGAGGCCTGGCACCTGAGGAGGACCCTTACGGGGCCGTAATACTGGAGTCTGAGATGAGGTCGGCACTGTGGTCTGACGACCGCTGTGGTCCGCGCCACTACCTTCGAATCGTGACTGTGATCGCGACCGAAAGCCTGAGCAAGCGGTTCCCGCGGGTGACCGCTCTGGACCGGCTCTCCATGGACATCGGCCCCGGGGTGACCGGGCTCGTCGGTGCCAACGGGGCCGGCAAGTCCACGCTCATCAAGATCCTGCTGGGCCTGTCCCCCGCCACCGAGGGACGGGCCGCCGTGCTCGGGCTCGACGTCGCCACCGAGGGCCCCGCCATCCGCGAGCGCGTGGGCTACATGCCGGAACACGACTGCCTGCCGCCCGACGTCTCGGCCACCGAGTTCGTCGTCCACATGGCGCGGATGTCCGGCCTGCCGCCCACCGCCGCGCGCGAACGCACCGCGGACACCCTGCGCCACGTCGGTCTGTACGAGGAGCGCTACCGCCCCATCGGCGGGTACTCCACGGGCATGAAGCAGCGGGTCAAGCTGGCCCAGGCCCTGGTGCACGACCCGCAGCTGGTGTTCCTCGACGAGCCGACGAACGGCCTCGACCCGGTGGGGCGGGACGAGATGCTCGGTCTCATCCGCCGCGTCCACACCGACTTCGGCATCTCGGTGCTCGTCACCTCCCACCTCCTCGGCGAGTTGGAACGCACCTGCGACCACGTCGTCGTGGTGGACGGCGGCAAGCTGCTCCGGTCCAGTTCCACCACCGACTTCACCCAGCACACCGCGACCCTCGCCGTCGAGGTCACCGACACCGACGAGCACCCGGACGGCACCAGGGCACTGCGCGAGGCGCTGTCCGCCCGGGGCGTCACCACCGATACGGGCGGCGGACTGCCGGGCGCCGGACGCATCGTGCTCCTCACCGCCGAGGGGGAGGGCACCTACGACCTCGTCCGTGACGTCGTCGCCGACCTCGGCATCGGTCTGATCCGCATGGAGCAGCGCCGGCACCACATCGCCGAGGTCTTCCAGGACGAGCCCGGCACCGACAGCGCAGTTCCGGTCACCCCCACCGGCCAGGAGCGGAAGGAGACGGTCCGCCATGGCGACTGAACAGCCCACAGCCGGTGCCCAGACCCAGATCCACAACATCGGGTACCGCAACTACGACGGGCCCCGACTCGGCCGGTCCTACGCCCGCCGCTCGCTCTTCTCCCAGACGCTGCGCGGCTCCTACGGACTCGGCAGGTCCGCCAAGTCCAAGGTCCTGCCCATGCTGCTGTTCGCCGTGATGTGCGCCCCGGCGCTGATCATGGTGGCGGTCGCCGTGGCGACCAAGGCGAAGGACCTCCCCCTGGAGTACACGCGCTACGCGGTCGTCCTCCAGGCCGTCATCGCCCTGTACCTCGCCTCCCAGGCACCGCAGGCCGTCTCCCGCGACCTGCGCTTCAAGACGGTGCCCCTGTACTTCTCGCGCCCCATCGAGCACGTCGACTACGTCCTCGCCAAGTTCGCCGCGATGGCGTCCGCCCTGCTCATCCTGACCGGCGGGCCGCTGCTGATCCTCTACATCGGCGCACTGCTCGCCAAACTCGACTTCGCCGACCAGACCGAGGGGTTCCTCCAGGGCATGGTGTCCGTGGCCGTCCTATCGCTGCTGTTCGCCGGCATCGGCCTGGTGATATCCGCAGTCACCCCGCGCCGGGGCTTCGGTATCGCCGCCGTGATCGCCGTGCTGACCATTTCCTACGGCGCCGTCTCCACCGTGCAGGCCATCGCCTACGAGCAGGACAACGCCGAGGCCGTCACCTGGATCGGCCTCTTCTCCCCGGCCACCCTGATGGACGGGTTGAGCACCGCGTTCCTCGGTGCCACCTCCGCCTTCCCCGGCAACAAGGGACCGTCCGCCGCCGAGGGAGTCGTCTACCTGCTCGTCATCCTGGCCGTCATCGTGGGCTCCTACGCCCTGATGGCCCGTCGCTACCGGAAGGTCGGGCTGTGACCACCATCGAGATCGACCACGCCTCCCGCTGGTTCGGCAACGTGGTCGCCGTCAACGACATCACCATGAGCATCGGCCCGGGCGTCACCGGGCTGCTCGGTCCCAACGGCGCCGGGAAGTCCACCCTCATCAACATGATGGGCGGCTTCCTCGCCCCCTCCAACGGCACCGTCACCCTCGACGGCCGGGGCATCTGGCGCAACGAGAAGATCTACCAGCACATCGGCATCGTCCCCGAACGCGAGGCGATGTACGACTTCCTCACCGGACGCGAGTTCGTCGTCGCCAACGCCGAACTCCACGGTCTCGGCGACCGGGAGGCCCAGGAGGCCCTCGCCACCGTGGCGATGGAGTACGCGCAGGACCGCAAGATCTCCACGTACAGCAAGGGCATGCGCCAGCGGGTGAAGATGGCGTCCGCGCTGGTCCACCAGCCGTCGGTGCTGCTCCTCGACGAACCGTTCAACGGCATGGACCCGCGTCAGCGCATGCACCTCATGGACCTGCTGCGCCGCATGGGAGAAGAGGGCCGCACCGTCCTGTTCTCCTCGCACATCCTGGAGGAGGTCGAGCAACTCGCCTCGCACATCGAGGTGATCGTCGCGGGACGGCACGCGGCGAGCGGCGACTTCCGCCGCATCCGCCGTCTGATGACCGACCGACCCCACCTCTACACCGTCCGTTCCAGCGACGACCGGGCGCTCGCCGCCGCGCTGATAGCCGACCCGTCCACCGCAGGCATCGAGGTCGACGTCAAGGAGGGCGTCCTGCGCATCCAGGCCGTCGACTTCGGACGCTTCACCGAACTGCTGCCCAAGGTGGCCCGGGCCCACGGCATCCGACTGCTCACGGTCTCCCCGTCCGACGAATCCCTTGAGTCCGTGTTCTCTTACCTGGTCGCGGCGTAGGAGGCCCACGATGTACGACCCCACTGTCGCCCGACTCACCTACCGGGCCCTGCTCGGCCGCCGTCGGGCCCTCATCCTCTTCGCCCTGCCCGCGCTGCTCATCGCGCTCGCCGTGGCCGTCCGCAGCTTCACCGGCGCGGACGACCAGGTCGCCTCCGACGTGCTCGGCGGCTTCGCGCTCGCCACGATGGTCCCGATCATCGGCGTCATCGCCGGTACGGGAGCCATCGCCCCCGAGATCGACGACGGCTCCGTCGTCTACCTCCTCGCCAAGCCGATCAAGCGGCCGACGATCATCTTCACCAAGCTGATCGTCGCCGTCGCGGTGACCATGGCGTTCTCCGCCGTGCCCACGCTGATCGCGGGATACATCCTCAACGGCAACGGCCAGCAGATAGCCGTCGCCTACACCGTCGCCGCGCTCGTTGGCTCCATCGCCTACGCCGCCCTGTTCCTGCTGCTCGGCACCATCACCCGGCACGCCGTGGTCTTCGGTCTGGTGTACGCACTGGTGTGGGAGGCCGTGTTCGGCACGCTCGTCGCAGGGGCGCGCACGCTCAGCGTCCAGCAGTGGTCGCTGGCCGTGGCGCACGAGGTCGCGGGCAACGACCTCGTCACCTCGGACGTGAGCCTCACCTTCGCCACCGTGCTGCTGGCCGGGGTCACCGTCCTCGCGACCCTGTACGCGGGGCAGAAGCTGCGCACGCTGAAGCTGGCCGGGGAGGAGTGAGCCCGGCCCGGTCCACCTGATCGTCCGGCCGTCTTGACGGTGCCTTCACCCTCCTCCGGGAACCCTGGGGGAGGGACGGCCCGTTGATACGGGACTGCCCGAGGAAGGAGCCACGATGGCAGGGGAACCGACGCCGCGGGGTGACACCCCGGAGGGGGACGACCGCGACGACTGGGACGCGGTCGAGTTCGACGAGTCGTTCGTCCGGGCCGCGGAGGCCCAGGAGCCGTCCGCACGGGCGCGGATGCTGGCCGAGAAGTGGCGCGGTCAGGCGCCCGACCCGCAGCCGTGGCGTTCGGACGAGCCGCCCGCCGGGTGGTTCTGGTCCAAGGCGCGACGCCGGAAGTGGCGCAAGCGCTGAGCCGCGGACTAATTCGGTGGCGGCCAACTACCCGGTGCGGGACATTGGTTGTGTGCCGCCGGGCAGTCCGGCGCTGACGGCCGGGGAGGAGCGCGACGTGTTCCTGAGTACGTCCCGTTCCCCTCAGGGCAACGGGCGGAGCGCACCACCGGAGTAGTCACTCCGTGGAGTCAAGCTCCGTACGGGGAGTTGCCCGGGGCGACCGCTTCGAGCGCGCGAAAGCGCGGGTCGCCCTCCCGGAGGATTGGCCGAGTGGGAAGGCACCGGCTTGCTAAGCCGTGGTCGGGTTGTGCCCGCGCGCGTTCGAATCGCGCATCCTCCGCAAACAGGCAAGCAGGCGAACAGTACGCCGCCGTGACCGACGGGCCGGCGCCCCGTGGACCTTCAGGCACCCGCGAGGGCGTTCGTCCCACCGGTGGTGAGGAGGCGCTCCAGGACGTGGGCGATGCCGTCGTCGTCATTGGTCGCGGTGACCTCGTCGGCGATCGCACGCAGGTCCTCGTGGGCGTTGCCCATGGCGACCCCGTACCCGGCCCAGCCGAACATGGGCAGGTCGTTGGGCATGTCGCCGAAGGCGATCGTCTCCGCGGGCTTGACGCCGAGGCGGCGTGCCGCGATCGACAGACCCGTCGCCTTGGTGAGGCCCAGCGGCAGGATCTCCACTATCCCCGGACCGGCCATGACCACCCCGACCAGCCCGCCCGCAGCGGCCCGCGCGGCCTCGGCGAGTTCGTCGTCACCGAGCCCGGGCCGCTGGATGTAGATCTTGTTCAGCGGCTCGGCCCACGCCTCGGCCCGATCGGTGAAGGGGACGTACGGCAGCGGTCCGCCGTCGGTGGTGACGTAGTCGGGCTCGACGATCACGTTCCCGTCCAGTCCGTCCCGGCTGACGGCCAGCGCCAGGGTCCCCACCTCGGACTCGATCTTCTCCAGGGCGAGCCGGGCGGTCCCGCGGTCCAGTGTCACGGAGGTCAGCAGCCGCCCGGAACCCGCGTCGTACACCTGCGCTCCCTGGGCGCACACCGCGAGTCCCTCGTACCCGAGGGCGTCGAGGACGTGCCGGGTCCAGGGCACCGCACGGCCGGTGACGACGATGTGCGCGGCCCCGGCGGCGGTGCTCGCCGCGAGGGCCTCACGGGTGCGCTCGGAGATGGTGTCGTCGCTCCGCAGCAGCGTGCCGTCGAGGTCCGTGGCGACCATCCGGTAGGGGAACGCACCGGGCTCGGCGCCCCGCCGGGCGCCCGGCGCGCCGGCCGACGGCTCCCCGGCGGGAGACGGTACGGGAACGGGGCGGGCGGGCTGCTCGGCGGGGGTCGACGCGGGGTTCACGTGCTGATCGGCTCCAAGCTGAGTTCGGGGGCGGGCGCCGACGCGCGGGTGCCCTACTTCGGTTCGAGGACCTCGCGGCCACCGAGGTACGGGCGCAGCACCTGGGGCACCACCACGGAGCCGTCGGCCTGCTGGTGATTCTCCAGGATCGCCACGATCGTCCGCGGTACCGCGCACAGCGTGCCGTTCAGCGTCGCCAGCGGCTGGAGCACCTTCTTGCCGCCCGCGGTGTCCCGCATCCGCACGGACAGCCGTCGGGCCTGGAAGCTGTCGCAGTTCGAGGCGGACGTCAGTTCGCGGTACTTGCCCTGGGTGGGGATCCACGCCTCGCAGTCGAACTTGCGCGAGGCAGAGGCACCGAGGTCGCCGCTGGCCACGTCGATCACCTGGAAGGGCAGTTCGAGGCCCGAGAGCCACTGCTTCTCCCAGTCCAGCAGTCGCTGGTGTTCGGCCTCGGCTTCCTCGGGCGCGACGTAGGAGAACATCTCGACCTTGTCGAACTGGTGCACCCGGAAGATGCCCCGGGTGTCCTTGCCGTACGTGCCGGCCTCGCGGCGGAAGCAGGGCGAGAATCCGGCGTAGCGCAGCGGGAGGCTGTCGGCGTCGAGGATCTCGTCCATGTGGTACGCGGCGAGGGGGACCTCGGAGGTGCCGACGAGGTAGTAGTCGTCCTTCTCCAGGTGGTACACGTTCTCGGACGCCTGGCCGAGGAATCCGGTGCCCTCCATGGCGCGCGGGCGGACCAGCGCGGGGGTGAGCATCGGGATGAACCCGGCTTCGGTGGCCTGGGCGATCGCCGCGTTGACGAGGGCGAGCTCCAGCAGGGCGCCCACGCCGGTGAGGTAGTAGAAGCGCGAGCCGGAGACCTTGGCGCCGCGTTCGACGTCGATGGCGCCGAGGGCCTCGCCCAGCTCCAGGTGGTCCTTGGGCGCGAAGCCCTCGGCCGCGAAGTCGCGGATGGTGCCGTGGGTCTCCAGGACGACGAAGTCCTCCTCGCCGCCCACCGGGACGTCGGGGTGCACCAGGTTGCCGAGCTTGAGGGAGAGCCGCTTGGTCTCCTCCTCGGCCTCGTCCTGCGCGGCGTTCGCGGCCTTGACGGCGGCGGCCAGCTCGCCGGCCTTCTTGAGGAGCTCCTGCTTCTCGTCCCCGGTGGCCTTGGGGATCAGCTTGCCGAGCGCCTTCTGCTCGGAGCGCAGCTCGTCGAAACGGAGCCCGGAGGACCTGCGCCGCTCGTCTGCGGAGAGCACGGCGTCGACGAGGTCGACGTCCTCTCCACGGGCGCGCTGCGAGGCGCGGACACGGTCGGGGTCCTCACGGAGCTGGCGAAGGTCAATCACCCCTCAAGGCTACCGGTGCCCGCTTCCGGCCCACGACTGCGTTTTGCGCGCTGTGAGCAATATCCTAATTGTCGGATTGTCGAGGGGGTGGGGAATTGCGGCCCGGTGAAAAGGGGTCGGGCGCCGGTGCTGTGACAGGCGGGGTGCGGGGTGGCGAAATCAGGGGCGTTTAGCGGACGTGAATGCGTTTCGCGGGGCGCGTGCTGATCCTTCGTGCGGTGACCGGCGGTGGGCCCGGGTGGTGGTGGCCGCGGGGGTGCGGCCGGGCTGGTGCGAGGTGTCCCGGAGGGGCGCGGTGCCCGGTTCCGGGCGTCCACAAATCGTGCCTGTTCCTTCGGGACGGTGAGGTGCGGGGCGGCTGGTTGACCCCGTTTCCCGTGGGCGGAAGGAGAGTTGATGAGGGCGACGGGTGGCCGTTGTCCACAGGGAGGGGGCGTCGGGGAGGTTATCCACAGGCTGTGTGAGAGATCTGTGGATGACGGAGCTGATCGTTCCGGCGACTGCACCCATAGCGAGGAAACCTTGGGGGAAACCACTCTCCCGCTCACTTTCGAGTGAATTGCCTTCACTCTCACGGGTTGATCAAGGGAAGTCGTGGACGGGGGGTGACGTGCAGTTCTGTGGACGGGGCCAATCGGCCTAGCTGATTTGTCGACCCCCGTGGGCACGGTTGTCGACTTGTCCCCAGGATGCACGGGAGGCTGTGGATAACTTTCCCCGGAGGGACCCCGTCGAGTGGTGGACGGGTGAGGGGCACGTACGACTACCCGATCAGTGGCTAGAAACGCCCGTCCAGAGACCACGAAAGCCAGTCCGAAGCCTCCGAGAACTCCTGGTCGGAGGTGCCGGGCCGGACGGGCGTCACCCCGTCGGGGGACACGCCCGCCCGGGGGTACGAGCCGAGGAAGCGCACCTGCGGACAGGTGCGTTTCAGCCCCATCAGGGCCTCGCCCACCCGCCGATCGGTGATGTGCCCCTCGGCATCGATCGAGAAGCAGTAGTTGCCGATGCCCTGGCCGGTCGGGCGGGACTCGATGCGCATCAGGTTGACGCCCCGGATCGCGAACTCCTGGAGCAGGGCGAGCAGCGCGCCCGGGTGGTCGTCGCCGAGCCAGATCACCACGGACGTCTTGTCCGCTCCCGTCGGCGCGGCCGGTCGTCCGGGGCGGCCCACCAGGACGAACCGGGTCTCGGCGTTCGCCGCGTCGTGGACGTCCGTGACCAGCGCCTCCAGCCCGTACGTCACCGCCGCGAACTCCCCCGCGAAGGCCGCGTCGAACCGCCCCTCCTGAACGAGCCGCGCCCCGTCCGCGTTCGACGCCGCCGACTCCCACACCGCATCGGGCAGATGGGCGGCCAGCCAGTTGCGGACCTGGGGCTGGGCGACCGGATGACCGGTCACGGTCTTGATCGCGGACAGCTCGGTACCCGGCCTGACCAGCAGCGCGAAGGCGATCGGGAGGACCACCTCGCGGTAGATCATCAGCGGTCCGCCCCTGGCCAGCTCGTCCAGGGTCGCGGTGACTCCGCCCTCGACCGAGTTCTCGATCGGGACCAGTGCCCCCGCCGCGCTGCCGACCCGCACCGCGTCCAACGCGGCGGGCACCGAAACCATCGGGATCAGCTCCCGCGTGGCGGCTTCCGGAAGCGTACGGAGGGCGGCCTCGGTGAAGGTTCCCTCGGGGCCCAGATAGGTGTAGCGCGTGGCCGACATACGGTCACCCTAATGGGCTCGTGGGTGGTCGCCCCGCGTTGGCTCCGCACGGTCGGGTGATGTGCGCGGTCGGGACTCCGGCCGGGCGCGGAGTCCCGGAACGTGGTCGGTCCCGCGCCGCGGCGGTGCAGGTGCCCCGCCGCGGCGCAACGGCCCCTGCCGGTAACTCGGTCGCCGCCAGGGTGCACCGCGGTTCCCTCGGTCGCCGTGCCCCCGCAGGTGCCCTGCTGGGCGCTCAGGGGGCCGCAGCCCCGGCCGGCCCCGGGCGCACGGTCACGGCCCGGCGTTCAGCCCTCCAGCAGCGGCTGGCCCACGTAACCGCCGCGCTCCGCGCCGCCCGGTACGGCGAACAGTCCGCTCGACTCGTGCCGGATGAACCGCGACAGCGCGTCCCCCCGGTCCAGCTTGCGCTGCACCGGGACGAAACCGCGGGCGGGGTCGGCCTGCCAACAGACGAACAGCAGCCCCGCGTCCGGGGCGCCCTTCGCGTCGTACCCGTCGTGGTAGGAGAACGGGCGGCGCAGCATCGCCGCGCCCCCGTTCTCGTCGGGACGGCTGATCCGGGCGTGCGCATCCAGCGGGATCACCAAGGAACCGTCCGGGCCCAGCTTCTCCAGATCGGGCTCCGTGGTCTCCTCGCCCCCGGTCAGCGGGGCGCCGTCCGACTTGTGGCGCCCGATCACCGCCTCCTGCTCCTTGACGGACAGGTCCTCCCAGGAGTCCAACAGCATCCGGATGCGGCGGACCACCGCATAGGAGCCGCCTGCCATCCACCCCGGGGAGCCGCCGCCGGGGACCTCGGCCGTACTGGTGCCGCTCGGCTCGTCGGGGACGAAGAGCCGCCGGGCGAAGTCCGGATCGGACGGCTTCGGGTTGCGCGTGCCGTCCACCTGGCCCATCAGGTTGCGGGCCGTCATCGGCCGGGCGGTCGCGCCCGGGGAACGGTTGAACCCGTTCATCTGCCAACGCACCCGTGCCGCGTCGCCCGCCTGCTTCTGGATCGCGCGCAGGGCGTGGAAGGCGACGAGCCCGTCGTTCGCCCCGATCTGCACCCACAGATCACCGTTGCTGCGTGCCTTGTCCAGGCGGTCCGACGAGAAGTCCGGCAGGGGATCGAGCGCTCCGGGCCGCTGCTTCTCCAGTCCCGTCCGGGTGAAGAAGCTGTGCCCGAGACCGAAGGTGACCGTCAGCAGCGAAGGGCCGGCGTCCCGGGCGACCCCCGTGTCCTCGTCGCGGTCCTCCCCGGCCATCAGCCGTGCGGCCGTGACCGACCAGCGGCGCAGTAGGGCGCTCGCCTCCCTGCGACCCGCCCCCGGCGCCAGGTCGAAGGCGATCAGATGACCGTGGGTCTGCATCGCGGTGGTGATCCCGGGCTGATGTTTCCCGTGAAACATTGCCGTGTCTGCGCCGACCGAGGACAGCGGGGTGGTCCCCGGGCCGCCCGAGCCGGCGAGGGCGTAGCCGGAGGCGGCGCCCACCGCGCCGAGTGCGAGACCGGTGGCCCCGGCCGTGCCGAGCAGACGGCGGCGGGTGACGCCGGGCCCGCCGGCGGCCGGAGGGTCCGAGACCTGTGGTCCGTCCTTCGGCGTGGGAGGGGTGGTTCGGGTGGGGTCTGCCATGGTTCAGCCGATCTTCACGTTCTTCTTCACCGTGACCTGGTCGATGTCCGAGGTCCGCACCGTCACGGCGATCTCCCACTCGCCCGCGACCGGGAGCTGCACTCCGCTGGCACTCCAGTGTGCGGTGGCGATGCGGTCCGGTGCGACGGCCAGCGGACCGATGTCCTTCTCCTTCAGGGTGAAGGCGACCTTGATCTCGGGGACGTCGTAGCCGCTCCCGTTGGGCCGCTCCACATAGACGTGCAGACCGTTGCTGCCGATGGACCCGGGGGCCAGGTCGACGGTCACGAGGCCCTTGCCCTGGGCACTGCCGGTGTCGAAGGGAATCTCCACGCTCAGCGGTCCCGACCTCGCGGCGCCGCTGGTGGTGGCGCGTTCCGCCGCCTCCTGGGTGCGTGCCGGCTCGGTGGTGGTGAGCACGGTGGTCACCGCGAGCAGCACCACCGCGACGGAGGTCTCGGCGAGGACCGAGCGGCGCAGGCCCGAGCGGGCGGGGTCGGCGTCGCGGGCCCGCTTCACCCGTGCGGTGGCCACGGCGGTGCGCTGACGGGCGAGCTGGGCGGCCCGCTCGGTGCCGGGCGCATCGGTGCTCGTCGGGTCGGTGTCCGTCGGCTCCGTGTCCGTCGGCTCCGTGTCCGTCGGGTCGGTGTCCGTCGGGTCGGGTGCGGTGCGGACGGTGCCGTCGTCGGCGGCCGGATCGTCCGTCCCGGCCGTGTCCTCGGCGGCCCGGGCGTTCTCGGGGGCCGTCCCGGCGGGGCGGTGCGACAGGCGGGCGGTCCAGCGGCGGGAGAACCAGGCCACGGCGAGCACCACGGCGACCAGTCCCACCTTCAGCAGGAGCAGCCGGCCGTAGTCCGTACCGGTCAGGCCCGACCAGCTGCCGACCTGCCGCCAGGACTGGTAGAGCCCGGTCACGGCGAGGACGACCACGCTGCCGAAGGCGAGCGCGGAGAACCGGCGCACCGCGGCGGCGTCGATCGAGGGCGCCCGGTACAGGGCGGTCACCAGGGTGACGAGCCCGCCGAGCCAGGCGGCGACGGCCAGCAGGTGCACCACGTCGAGGGGCATGGCCAGCCCGGTCTGGATGCCGGTCGAGGCGTGTTCGGACAGGGCCCAGGTCGCGGCGATCCCGGCGGCCACCACGACCCCGCCGACCCCGAGGCCGAACGTCAGGTCGCGTTCGGCGACCCCGACGTCCCGGGCCCCGTCCCCGGCTCCGTTCCCGTCCCCGGGTCCTTCCGTGCGCTCGTCCTCGCCGGGGGCGGCGTCGCGGTTCGCCACCGTCCGGGCGTACACGCCGAACAGCACGGCGATGAACAGTGCGGCGGCGGCGAGCAGCAGCAGCCGGGAGACGAGGGCGGCGCCCGTTTTCGTCGGGAGGACCTCGCCGAGGAGCTTCAGGTCGAAGAGGTCACCGGGGCTGCCGGAGGTGAGGTACGCGCCGCGGGTCCCCAGCAGCCACAGGGTCGCCGCGACGAGTGCGAGCCAGCCGCCGACGACGACCCGCTGGACGGACCGCACGCCCGAGCCGCGCGGCCAGCAGGCGAGGACGAAGACCGCGCCGCCGACCATGAGCACGTACCCCGCGTAGGACACGTAGCGGCCGATGTCGTACAGGGTGCCGACGACGCCGCCGCCCGCCGTCTGGTCCGGCACCGCCACGGACGTCTTGGACGGCGCCCCCACCGAGAACGTGAACGCCCCGGCGACGGGGTGGCTGTCGGCCGAAACCACCTGGTACGTCACCGTGAACGTGCCGTTGGGCAGGCCCGGCTTGAGCTTCACGGAGTACGAGGTGGCGCCGACCTCCGAGGTGGGCCCGGTGTCGGCGCGGTTGCCCCGGGGGTCGAGCACCCGTAGGGAGTCGTCGGCCAGGGCCACGTTCTCGGAGAAGGTGACCGAGACCTGTTCCGGGGCCGTGTCGACCACCGATCCCCGTTCCGGGTCGCTGCCGGTCAGCGCGGCGTGCGCGGAGGCGGGAGCGGCGCCGGTCAACAGTGTCCCGGTGACGAACAGGAACAGCAGGAGCACGGTTCTCAGACGGGGAGCGACGGTCTGCACGGGCGGGCCTTCCCTCAGTGGTGGTCAGCGTCGGACGGGTGCGACGACGGCGCGGACTTCCCGTTCGCCGGGTTGTACGTGGCCTCGCGGACGGGCACCTCCAGGGTGATGACCCCCGCCTTCTCGAAACGCAGCTTCAGCGTGACCCGGTCGCCCTGCTCGGGCTTGCGGGTCAGTTCCTCGAACATGAGGTGGTTGCCGCCGCGGGCGAACTCCAGCGTGCCGTCGGCCGGCACGGTGAAGGAGGGCTTCTCCTTCATCCGGCCGTTGTCGGTGCTGTGCAGGGTGACCGTCTCGGCGAGGTCGGTGGTGACCGAGGTGAGCCGGTCGGCGCCGCCGGAGTTGCTGACCACGAAGTACCCGGAGGCGAGGTCGGCGGTGGGGGGTGCGGGTATGTACGCGCCCTCCACGGACAGCTGCGGCTCGCCCTCGTCGGCGGTGTCGCCGCCGCAGCCGGTGAGGAGCAGCCCGGTGGTGAGGGCCGCGGCCAGGGCCGTCGCCCGCACGGGGCGGACCGCGCGGCGGACCGTGAGACGGATGGCGGGGCGGGTCACGGGGCCTCACCCTTGATCAGCTTCGGCAGGTCCTTGGCGTACTCGTCGATGGTGGTGGTTTCGCCGTTGTAGAGGACGTACCCCTTGTCGGTCTTCGGCGAGAAGGCGACGACCTGCTTGCCGTGCATCGACTCGACCTTGCCCTTGGCGTTCTTCTTCGGCGGTTCGATGGCGATGCCGAGCTGGCGGGCCCCGGCCTGGATGGTGTCGAAGTCGCCGGTCAGTCCGGTGAAGGCGGGGTCCTGGGCCTTGAGCCACTTGCCGAGGGAGGCCGGGGTGTCCCGCTCGGGGTCGGTGGTCACCAGGACGACCTGGAGTTCGTCCTGGTCGGCCTTCGGGAGCTGCTTCTTGGCCTGGGCGAGGTTGCCCATGGTCAGCGGGCAGACGTCGGGGCAGTTGGTGTAGCCGAAGTAGATCAGCGTCGGCTTGCCCTGGGTCTTCGCCCGCAGGTCGAAGGACTTCCCGTGGGTGTCGGTGAGGACGAGGTCGGGCTTGGTGAAGGGCGAGTCGAGGACGGTGCCGGCCTGGCGCTTCGTCTCGACGGCCACCTTGTCGGTGACGGCGGCGTCGGAGTCGCCGTCACCGCTGCCGCACGCGGTGAGGGTCAGGGCGGCGGTGAGGGTCAGGGCGGAGGCGATGAGGGTCTTGGTACGCATGGGGCAATTCTCCAGAAGGGCGACAGGCGGCCGTCGGTCGGACCGGTCGTCCGGCCGACGGGCCCGTGTCGCCCCGGGCGTCGGGGTGCGGGCCGGCACGGTGGCGCCGGCCCGCGACGGGTGGGCGGAGGTCAGCTCTTGGTGCCGCTGCCGGCCGCCCGGCGGCCGGCGAGCACGCCGAAGGCCACGCCGGCCGCGCCGACGGCGATGCCGGCGATGCCGAGCACCCGGGCCGTGGTGTCGCTGTCGTGGGACGAGGACGCCTCGTCCTTCGCCCCGTCCTCGTGGCCGTGGCCGGCGTCCTTCTCGCCCTTCTCGGCCTCGGCCTCCTTCTCCTCGGAGCCTTCGGCGTCCTTGGCGTCCCCGCCGGTGCCGCCGTGGTGGCCTTCCTCGGCGGCGCTCAGGGCCAGCACGGGCGCCGGGTACTGCGGCTCCTCGCCGCCCTCGACGGGCGCCTCGATCCAGCGGACGACCTCCTTGTTGGAGTAGGTCTGGAGGGCCTTGAAGACCAACTGGTCACTGTTCTCGGGCAGCTGGCCCACGGAGACCGGGAAGCGCTGGAAGAAGCCCGGCTCGACGCCCTTGCCCTCGGCGGTCCAGGTGACCTTGGTGACGGCCTCGGTGATCTTGTTGCCGTGGACCTCGATCGGCTTGTCGAGCTTGCTCTTGGTGACCTTGGCCTTCCAGCCGGGCACGGGCTGCGGCAGCACGGAGGCCAGGGGGTGCTCGGTCGGGAAGGTGACCTCCAGCTTGGTGGTCGCGGCGTCGTCGCGCTCGTTCGGCACCTTGAAGCCGATCGTCGCGTAGCCACCCTTGGCGGCCTCGCCGTCGGGCTGCACGGTGACGTGCGCGAACGCGGGCGACGACAGCACGAACACGGCGGTCGCGGAGGTGGCGGCGGTCAGCAGCACACGGGACTTCTTCATCGCGGAAGCACTCCAGTTGCCGTGGCGGTCCACGGCGGTTCGGTGGTACGGGCGTGGGGACTGGCAGGGAGAACGGCGGCCGTGCCATCGGGCCCGCCCGGGAAGACGCGGGAGGGCGCGTGGGGGTGGCACGCGACCGCGGATCGGTCGGCACCGGGTCGCGCCCGACGCACCGGGACCCGGGAACGCATCCGGTGGGGACGCGGGCGCGGTGGCGTCCGTCCGCGGCACGCGGGGCGTGCGGGTGCGGGCGGGCGCCGGCGCGCCGACACGGCGTGGGCCCGCGCGGCGGAGCGCGGCGCGGTGGACGTGTCGGGGTCGGGTCGGTGCGGGGGAACGGGTCGGTGCCGGGATCGGCGTCCGTTGCCGTTCGGCGACGGTCAGCGCGGTGCCCGGGAGCCGCCGGTGAGCGCGGCTACGCGGGAGAGGCGCCGAAGGCCACGGTGAACGGCGGTCCCCGCCGGATCACCGTGTGGTGCAGCGGCCCGGTCCGGGGGCAGGGCACGCGGGACCGGTCGACGACCGTGGTCCGGGGGCCGTTCGTCGGCGCCCCGGTGAGCCCCGCGAGCTGGGCCCGGACGAAGGCGAGGGCGGCGCGCAGCGCACGGATCAGCGCGCCTTCGGCGACGCCCTGCACGGAGAGCCGGACGAGCCGGACCAGTGCGAGGTCGCCCCGCCGCAGCAGCCAGCCGGCCGCGGCGGCCGACAGGACGTGCCCGAGGAGCATCGGCAGGGTGGGCAACAGGGCCCAGAGCCCGGCGGACCCGGCCGCGTCCAGGGAGTGCTGCCCCTGGCCGAGGGCCGTACCGGGGAGGGCCGCGGACGCGTCGAGGATGCGCTGGGCCTGCACCGGGTCGATGGCCGAGGCGCCGGCCCCGCAGACGAGTTGGGCGGCCTGGGCGATCAGCCAGGAATCGGACGACGCCGCGGTCGCGGTGCCCGCCCCGGTGTGTTGGCCGATGCCGAAGACGGCGTGCAGGACGAGCTGACCGATGCCGAGCAGTGCGGCGATCCCGGCCAGTGAACGGGCCCGTCCGGCGAGCGGTACGGCCACCACGAACACCCCGAGGAACCCCGCGAGCACCGTCCACAGCGGAACGGTCTGGTACGAGGCGAGCACATGACCGGCTGCGGACAGCACGACGCAGACCGCGGCGAACACCGCGGCCCGCAGCAGCCGGAGGTCTCTCCCGGCGCGTTCCTCGCACGGGTGGGGGGTAGTCATGGCCGGGTCATCATCGCACTGGGCCGCGGAGCGCGGTGCGGCAGGTCGGTGCACGGCGGTCCGACCCGGGGACGGGCGCCCCCGCCGCCGTACGGCCGACGGGCCGGTGGCCGCCGGGCGGGTGCCGAAGGGGCCGCGGTATCCGCTGGTGACGCCTGGTGCACGGGCGTCCGGCCCGGCGCGTCGGCCGTATGGGCGGCATCACGTCGGCGCGGCGATTGCGGTCACTCCCCGATGGCAATACGTAACGGTATGTCGAACCGCAGCCGGGAGCCCGGAGCATGAGCATCTCGTGGTCTGTCCACTTGCGGTGCGACGCGGCGAGTGTCCCGCTGGCCCGACGTCTGCTCCAGCGGACGATGGAGACGGCGGGGGTGGACCCGGAGGTCTGCTACGAGGTGTCGGTCGCCCTCAGCGAGGCGTGCGCCAACGCGGTGGAGCACGGGGGCGCTCCGCATCCCGGTGGCCCGCCGGGCGCGTACCGGGTCTCGGCCTACCTGGACGGGGAGATGTGCCGGATCGAGGTCGCCGACTCGGGCCCCGGTTTCCCGGCGCACCGGCGCGGACCCCGTCCCGTGTCCGCCGGGCACCCCGTCGCCGCGGTGGGCGGGTCCGCCGGGGACGAGGCCGAGCACGGGCGGGGGCTGTTGCTCATCCGGGAGTTGGCCGACGACGTCCACTTCACCAACCGGCCGGGCCGCGGGGGCGCGGTCGTCAGCTTCGACAAGGCCCTCAAGTGGCGCGCGGACGCCGCCCCGCTGGCGATCGCCTGACCCCGCGCGGCACCTCGGGGGCCGTGGGGTCCTACAGCACCGTGTGCAGCCGCAGCGGGTCGGGCAGTACGCGGTGGTAGCGCCGTAGCAGGGGCGCCTTCACTCCGGCGGTGACCGTGCAGCCCAGTTCGGTCACGGCGCCGGCCCCCGACCGGACGACCAGGCTCAGCGGGTAACTGCCGGTGAGTTCCGTCGCCTCGGTGCGCCGGAACTCCCAGGCCGGTGCGGAGCCTCCGAGGTCCAGGGCCTGGACGAGGGGCCGGTTGCGGGTGAACGTGACGGTGCGGCCCACCTCGCCGAGCGACGCGTCGGCGCCGAGCAGGGAGAGTTGCGGGCCGATCCGGCGCACCCGTTGGACCTGCACCGCGTCGGTGAGCCGCACCGGGTCCATCGAGTGGGCGACGGGCTGCGGGGCGAACGCGGTGGACGACAGGCTCAGGCCGACGTGCGCGAACTCCAGCCGGGGGCTACGGGGTTCGGGCGCGAAGGTGAGCGACAGCCGGACCAGGTAGTGGTCGTACAGGGCGGCCCGGTCCTCGGCGTAGCGGGCCAGGGCGGGGTCGGCGGCGAGTTCGTCGGGCGTCAGCCGGAGTGCGTGCGGTCCGCCGAGCCGGACCCGTCCGGCGAGCGGCGGGTCCACGGGGTCGCCCTCGGCGGGGACGTCCCGCAGGGCGTCCGCGGGGGTCAGGACCAGGTCCTGTTCGACGAGTTGCGGGTCGGTCAGCTCGATCATCGGCCGTCTCCCGGACGCGGGGCACGGCCGCGGAGGTGGGTCCGGCCCCGGTGGTGAGCCCCGTTCGCGTTCCCCCGCGGGTGCCCGTGGCCCGTCAGGGTAGCGACTGCCGCCCCGCACCCGGAGGTGACCGGGTGCGGGGCGGACGGGTCGGGGGCCGGGGGCGAGGGGGTCAGCCCTGTTGGAGCTTCGCCATCCACAGCTCGATCTCGTCGGAGCGGCGCGGCAGGGCGGCGGACAGGTTCACGTTGCCGTCCTCGGTGACGAGGATGTCGTCCTCGATCCGGACGCCGATGCCCCGGTACTCCTCGGGCACGGTGAGGTCGTCGGCCTGGAAGTACAGGCCCGGCTCCACCGTCAGGCACATGCCCGGCTCCAGGGTGCCCCCGACGTACGTCTCGGTGCGGGCGGCGGCGCAGTCGTGCACGTCCATGCCGAGCATGTGGCCGGTGCCGTGCAGCGTCCAGCGGCGCTGGAGGCCCAGTTCGAGCACCCGCTCCACCGGGCCCTCGACGAGCCCCCACTCGACCAGCCGCTCGGCGAGGACGCGCTGGGCGGCGTCGTGGAACTCGCGGTACTTGGCGCCCGGCCGCACCGCGGCGATCCCGGCCTCCTGGGCGTCGTACACCGCGTCGTAGATCTTCTTCTGGAGCTCGCTGAAGGTTCCGTCGACCGGCAGGGTGCGGGTGATGTCGGCGGTGTAGAGGGTGTGGGTCTCGACCCCCGCGTCCAGCAGCAGCAGGTCGCCGGCCCGGACGGGGCCGTCGTTGCGGACCCAGTGCAGGGTGGTGGCGTGGGCGCCGGAGGCGCAGATCGAGCCGTAGCCGATGTCGTTGCCCTCGACACGGGCCCGCAGGAAGAAGGTCCCTTCGATGTAGCGCTCGCTGGTGGCCTGGGCCCGGTCGAGCACCTTGACGACGTCCTCGAAGCCCCGCAGGGTCGAGTCGACCGCCTTCTGGAGTTCGCCGACCTCGAAGGAGTCCTTGACCAGCCGGGCCTCGGAGAGGAAGACCCGCAGTTCCTCGTCGCGCTCGCCGGTCACCTTGTCGGTGAGGGCCGCCTCGACGCCCCGGTCGTAGCCGCGGACCACCCGGACCGGGCCGCTCGCCGCGCGCAGCGCGTCGGGCAGCTTGCGGACGTCGGACGCGGGGACGCCGTACAGCTGCGTGGCCTCGGTGAGCGAGTCGCGGCGGCCCACCCACAGCTCGCCCTGGCCGTCGAGCCAGAACTCGCCGTTCTCCCGGTCGGAGCGGGGCAGCAGGTAGATCGTGGCGTCGTGCCCGGTGTCGGTCGGCTCCAGTACGAGGACGCCGTCCTCGGTCTGGTTGCCGGTGAGGTAGGCGTACTCCACCGAGGAGCGGAACGGGTACTCGGTGTCGTTCGAGCGGGTCTTCAGGTTGCCCGCGGGAATGACGAGGCGTTCACCGGGGAAGCGTGCGGACAGGGCGGCCCGGCGGGCGGCCGTCTCGGACGCCTGCGGGATCGGGGCGAGATCCTGTCGTTCCGTGTCCGCCCAGCCCGACCGCATGTTTTCGGCCAGTTCATCGGACACGCCGGGGTAGAGGCCGTTCTTGCGCTGCTGGATCGGCTCCCCTTCCTCGGTGCCCTCCGGAGCGCCCGTGATGCCCTGCTCTTCCGGGTTCTCCGGGTTCGCGAGCGTTTCAGCGGTCTCCGGGGCCTCCGGGTTCTCCGGATTGAGCTCCTCCGACACGGTCTTCCTCCTTGGATGCGGCTTTGGACCCCCTCCATCGTACGGTCGTGCGGAAGGGGGTCCATGGCCGGAAGTCATGGCTCATGTATCTGCCATGTACACGGTGAGCGGTCGACGGCTCGCGTTCGGTGATCGCGGACCGCGCTCCCGTCCCGGCGGCGCCGCGTCCGGGGCACCCCCGCACGGGGGGTGGCCCGGACGCGACCCCCGAACCGGCGGCTGCGGCTCAGCGGAACCGGGCCGCCAGCAGCACCACGTCCTCGTCGCTGTCCGGGTCCTCAAGACCCTGCGGCGCCATCGCCCGCACCACGTGGTCCAGGATCGCCTCGGGGTCGTCCCGGAGCCGCGCGGGCACGCCGGCCGCCGCCGAGTGCAGCCGGGCGAAGGCCCGGTCCATCGGGTCCCCGGTGCGCTGGAGCAGCCCGTCGGTGAACAGCAGCACCGTTTCTCCTGGCTCGGGGCGCAGCTCCACGCTCGGGGCCTCCCAGCACGCCAGCATCCCCAACGGCGCCGACAGCGAGGTCTCCACGTACTCGGTGCGCCGCTCGCCGACGATCAGCGGCGGACAGTGCCCGGCCCCGGCCAACGTGACCTTGCGCAGGGCGGGTTCGCAGTACGCGAACAGCGCCGTGGCGCCGCGCGCCGGTTCGGTCAGCCGCAGCAGCAGCTCCAGGTCGGACAGGACCGCCACCGGGTCCTCGCCCTCCATCACCGCGTACGCCCGCAGCGAGGCCCGCAGCCGGCCCATCGCGGCGACCGAGCTCGGCCCCGACCCGGTGACCGAACCGACCGACAGCCCGAGCGCGCCCTCCGGCAGCGGCAGGGCGTCGAACCAGTCGCCGCCCCCGCGCTGACCGCTGTGGTGGCGCACGGCCAACTGCACCCCGGGCACCCGGGCCAACCGCTTCGGCAACAGCTCCGCGGTGAGCGCCGAGGCGGCGGTGCGGGCCCGCTCCAGATCGAGGAGCCGGGCCAGGTGCTCGCCGGCGTGCCGGGTGTAGAGGCCGACCAGGTGGCGCTGGCGCTCCGTCGGTTCGGCGGGTTCGTCGTACAGCCACACGGCCGCCCCGAGCCGGCCGGTTCCGTCCGCCGTCAGTGGCAGTGCGTAACTGGCCGCGTAGCCGAGTCGGGCGGCGACCTCGCGGTGGCGCGGGTCGACGGCGTCGTCGCGCAGCAGGTCGGGGTGGGCGATCTCGTGGTCCGCCGCCGGTGCGTCCAGGAGTCGGCCGTACGACGTCGAGCTGCGCGGAACTGTCTCGATATGGCCGATGTCCGCCCGTGCCAGGCCCAGCCCGACCGTGGTGTCCGGCCCGAATCCGTCAGCCGGTTCGAGGACGACCAGCCCGCGCCGGGCGCCCACGAGGGCCGCGCCGGCGCGCAGCACCTCGTGCAGCGCCTCCTCGACCGTCGCCCGACGCGTCAGGCGCTCGGTCAGCTCGTGCAGGGTCGTGAGGTCGGAGACCCATCCGGCCAACCGGTCCTGGAGGACCGTTCCGGCGGGCGGGGGCGGGGTCCCGTCGAGCCCGCTTCCGGGGGCGCCGCCGGCCGGCTCGTCCCCGGGGGAACCGGCTTCCGGGTCCGCGGGGGACGAGGCGGGAGCGACGGGCGTGACAGTGTGCGCGGGGGCGGGAACCGCAGAATCGATTCCGGCCACTTTCGGTGGAGGGGGGGTTGTCATGGTGTCCGACTCCCGGGCCGGTGCGTAATGCTGAATAGCATCGCAAACCCCCTGTCATTCCGCGGTGCCGACAATGTCTCCACATCTACACGGAGTGGAGAGGGGATGTCCAGCATTGTCCTGCTGGGATCCCTGGTGTCCGTGGGGTTTTCGGCAACATCGCAAGTTGGCAAAAAACTGCCCATGGGAACGGCTCATTGCGGTCGACTGGCATTGTTCGACGGAGCGTCATGGCGGTCTTGATGGGTACGTAATCGGTGAAGGCCAGGAGTGACCCGGTGCAGAACACCGCGGTCGTGGAACCTGGCGACGGAACCGGGCGTCATCACCAGCAGTGACCGTGCCCCATCGTCCGTGGCACCGGTAGCGAGTACGACGCGTGACGGCACGAGACCGACGCCGCCACCCCATGCCACGGCCATGCTCTAACCAGACGCGGCAGCGCAACGGCCGCACCCAAAGGATCGACCCTTCGGGGCTCCCCGTGCCTGAGGCAGGGGTGGTGACGCGCCAGCACGCACGCACGGCGAACAGCCGTTTCGTATGCACGGTTAACTGATCAACTGATCGACACATGCTGTGATGTGGTCTTCGGCGTTCAAGGAAAGGAACGAGCGCTCATGCGCGAGATCCTCGGAAGGCGACGCGGGCTCCTGTCCAGGCGCAATGACGGGCGGCCCGAGGTCATCGGTGCGGCACTGACCTTCGCGACGCTCTGGCAGTGGCCCGTACTCCCGGGGGTGGGGACTCGGCCGCGCGGTGCCGGCTGTTCCTGCCCCGACCCGGACTGCGGGGTGCCCGGGGCGCACCCCTTCGAGCCCGGGCTGCTCGCGGCCACCACGGACGAGCGGATGGTGCGCTGGTGGTGGTCCAACCGTCCGCAGGCGCCCGTCATCCTGGCCACGGGCGGCGCGGCGCCCTGCGCCGTCAGTCTGCCCGCCCTCCCGGCGGCCCGCGCCCTCACCGCGCTCGACCGGGCGGGCATCCGCCTGGGCCCCGTGATCGCGACCCCGGAGCGCTGGGCACTGCTCGTCGCCCCGTACTCCTTCGAGCGGCTGGGCGAGTTGCTCTACGCGAAGGACCACGTCCCGGGCTCGCTCCGGTTCCACGGTGAGGGCGGCTACCTCGCCCTGCCGCCCTCGGGGACCGGCGTGGGTCAGGTCCGGTGGGAGCGGGCGCCGCTGCCCGGTTCGGCGCGGCCCTGGGTGCCGGACGTGGAGGCCGTGGTGGACGGGGTCGTGGACGCCCTCATCCGTGCGGAGGTGAACGCGCCGGAACTCTAGGACCCGTCGCCTCTGGTGCGGGGAGTGCGGACGGACTGCGCGGCGGTCCCGGGGTGGCTGACCCGGGGCCGCCGCCGTCTTGGCTGCGCACGGTCCGGGCCCGTGGCTCCGGCACCCGGTCGTACGGCGCCCTGGTCGTACGGCGCCCCCGGTCGGATGGGGGCCGCCGGTCGGGGGTGGTGCCGGGAACTTCGGGTGCTTCGGACTCCGTTGATATGGCCGGTTGACGAGGGTGGGTCGGCCCGGGGATCGCCCGGGCGGACACGGAGCGGTACGGGAGGGGACGGGCCCCGCGCGGACGGCCGGGCGCGCCGCGCCCCTGCGGGGTGGGCCCCGCGGGACGGGAAGCCGCTCGGTGGCCGCCGCGGGGCGCGGCCCGGCGCTGTGGTGCGCGAGCCCCCTCCAGTCAGGGGCACGACAACTCCGTAGATCGGTGGGGGAGTTGAAAGCGCTGATGAGGGGACGGGTGCCGGCCGGCGGACGCGGCACGCGGGCCCGGACATGGAAGCGCCCGGTTGCTGGCGACGGGGGATGCACCAGCAACCGGGCTATCCGAACCGTAACAAGAGATCGGCGGTTAGCAAATTCGATGCCGCCTATTTGGCCAGCGATTTGCGCGTGGGCGCGGGTAGTTGTGACAGGAGTCACCCGTTCCGCGTGCTGACCGGTCGGTCAGTGACGCACCCTTCACGTACGGCAGCGGATCGTTCGCCGCGGTGTGCGTACGCGTGCCCGTGCGAGTACGTCCGTACGGGGGGTGCGGGTGTCCGCGGGTACGGGTGCGGGGCCGTGTGTCGGGCGCGTGTCGTACCGGGGGCGTCCTACCCGTCGTACGGGGGCGTGCGGTGCACGAGGGCCCGGGCGGGACATCGCGGTGCGTCGGGCCGGGGGTGTGGCCACCGGTCCGACGCACCGCCTCCGTCCGGGCGGATCAGCTCAGGGTGACCTGACGGTTGGTGAGACCGCCGCGGGCCCGCCGCTCGTCCGGGGTCAACGGCGCGTCGACGGCGAGGGCGGACACCAGTCGCTCCGCGAACCCGGCCGCCGGCTTCTCGACGTCCTCGGCGGTGACGCCCGTCGGCAGGTCCCACACCGGGACCGTCAGACCGTGCGCCCGGAAGGAACCGACCAGCCGGGTGCCCTCGCCCAGCGAGGAGACGCCGGCGGCGTGCAGCCGGGCCAGCGCGTCCAGCAGCTGCTCCTCGGGGTACGGCATGACCCAGCGCAGGTGGTTCTTCTCCGGGGTCTCGCACCAGTACGCGGCGTCCACACCGGCGAGCTTGACCGTCGGGATGGCCGCCTCGTTGGCGCGTTCCAGGGAGGCGGTGACGTCCGGCGCGGCGTTCTCCGCGTCCGGGACCCAGAACTCGAAGCCCGGGTGCACGGCCGGCTCGAAGGCGCTGTCGGGCTCGATCAGGTCCTGGAGGCGCGGTCTGTCCGCCGGCGCCCGGCGGCCCTGCACCGGGGTGCCCGGCTCGGCCACGAGGGCGCGCTGCAAGGTGTCGGCGAGGTCCCGGCTGATGTCGCCGGACGAGGTGTCGTTCTGCACGCCCAGCAGCACCGAGCCGTCGTCGCGGCGCAGCGCCGGCCAGGCCATCGGCAGGACCGTCGCCAGCGTCACCGACGGCACGCCCTCGGGCAGCCCGCCCTTGAGCGTCAGGGCGACCGTCGCCGCGGGGACCAGCTCGCGCAGCGCCACCCAGTCGCCCTCGCCGGGCAACCCCTCGAAGGGGCGCTGGACCAGCTCGGTCGCCGCGTGGGAGGCCGCGCGGCCGTGGCACGCCTTGTAGCGCCGCCCCGATCCGCAGGGGCAGGGCTCGCGGGCTCCGACCACGGGGATCTCCCGGTCGTCGGCGCTGGCGGAGCGCGGTGTGGCCTTCGTCTGGGGGCGCTTCTTGGCCATCGTGCCTGTCTCCCGATCACGGCTCGTCTCGTAACTCCGCGAGCCTATCCGCTCCCGCCGACAGCGCCCGCCCCGCGCCGGTGGGGTGCGTCGACGGACGCCGTCAGTCGTAGTGGCCGAACGTGTCGGCGTCGAATGCGTCGGCGTCGAACGGGGCAGGGGCGAATCCGTCGGGGGCGAACGTGTCGGGTGCGCGGGAATCGCCGAACTCCCGCTCCGGAGCGGCCGTTTCCCGTAGCGGTGTGGCGCCCGCGTCCCTGAGCGGTGTGGCGCCCGTGTCCCGTAGCGACGGGCCCGTGTCCTGGAGTGATGTGACGCGCGTAGCGAAATCGCCGTGAACATCCGCTGCACGCGAGTCGGCACGGGAATCGGTACCGGAGCCGGAGTCGCTACGGGAGTCCGTACGGGAGTCGTCCCGCACCACCACCCACACGGTCACTTCGCCGCGGTCGTTGTCGCGGACGCCCCAGTCGTCGGCGAGCGCGCCGATGATGTTCAGCCCGCGACCGCCGTGCGCGGTGACCGAGGGCGTCGACGGGACCGGTCGGGTCGGACCGCCGCCGTCCGTCACCTCCACCGTCAGCCGGCCCGACGCGTCCGTGCGCCATGCCGCTCTGACGTCGCCGTCGCCGGCGAGCGCGTCACCGAGCGGACGGCCGTGTCGGCACGCGTTGCTCAGCAGTTCGGAAAGGATCAACACCGCGTCGTCGACGACCGCTTCCGGAACTCCGCCGCCCCGCAGCTGCGCCTGCATCCGGCGCCTGGCTTCCCCTACGCCCGCAGGGCCATGGGGCACGGCCATGCTCGACGACGTGGGTACCTCCTGTGTCACCACCAACGCCACCCCCGAGACCTCCTTCGCCCCACGCCATCGTGTGGATGCCCCATTGGACTGGACCGGAAACCGGCCCGCCGGACCCGGGTGTCGCACTCGCGGCCCCTCGATACGCAGCGAACGCGCCAGCGCACTCCCCGTAATCGACGTCCCCTCCGGTCGGTCGCCGGAGGCTCCCGCACCGCGGCCGTCCGGTGCCCGTCGAGCCCCCCGTCCGGCTCCGCTCGGGGTCGCCTCCCGGGTCGGTTTCCGGCCATGATCAGGACGCGGGTGTGGTGCGGTCCGGTGCGGTCGGTCCGGCTGGGCTACGGGGTCCGGCCGAGTCGGGCGAGCACCTGCGCCGGCCGGTTGGTGATGATCGCGTCGACGCCGAGGCGCATGCAGAGGTCGACGTCCGCGGGTTCGTTCACGGTCCACACGTGCACTTGGTGGCCGGCCTGCCGGAGCTTCGCCACGTGCCCCGGGTGGTTGCGCACCAGCCGGATCGAGGGGCCCGCGATCCGCACGTCCCGGGGGAGCCGTCCCTCGCGCAGCCGGGGGGTCAGGAACTGCGTCAGGTGCACGGTGGGGAGCTCGGGAGCCGCGGCCCGCACCCGGTGCAGCGAGCGGGCCGAGAAGCTCATGATCCGCACCGGGGACTCCGCCGCCGAGCGTGGGGCGGCGAGCCCGAAGCGCCGGAGCTGGTCGAGGAGGCGCTCCTCGACCTGCCCGGCCCAGCGGGTGGGGTGCTTGGTCTCGATGGCCAGCTCGACCGGCCGGTCCGCGTCGGCGACCAGTTCCAGGAGCCGTTCCAGGGTGAGCACCGAGGTGTCCGCCCGCTCCGGGCTGCTCTCCCAGTCGGGGCTCTCCTCCCAGCCGGGGCCCTCCCGCCCCGCCGAGCGCCGCTTCCAGGAGCCGAAGTCGAGGGCGGCGAGGTCGGCGAGTTCGAGTGCCGACACCGCTCCGCGGCCGTTCGACGTACGGTTGACGCGACGGTCGTGGACGCAGACGAGGTGGCCGTCGGCGGTGAGCCGCACGTCGCACTCCAGGGCGTCGGCGCCGTCCTCGATGGCTTTCCGGTAGGCGGCCAGGGTGTGTTCCGGCTCGTCCTCGGAGGCGCCCCGGTGGGCCACCACCTGGACGGGGCGGGTCGGATGCCGGTCTGCGTGGGTCACCGCGTCATCGTGCCATCCGGGGCCGCGGGAAGGGCGCGCGGGCGTGGGTCTCGCCCGGCCGGGGGACCTTCCGTGAACGTGTCCAAGATGTCCGGCATAAAGAATGTCATCGTACGCACAGGATCGGCTTATGGTGCCCTGACGCCCCATGGGAAAGGCTACGGGGCACCACGTCCGCCGCGGACCGGTGACGGCCGTGGACGGAACGCGGCGTGACCGTCAGCGGATCAGGACAGTGGAGCAAGGACGTCAAGGCGTGACCGACGAACCGTCGACCGAGTCGTGGACCGAGGAGAGAAAGCTGTGAGCACCGAGAACGAGGGCACCCCGGCACCCCCGGCGCCGTCCGCACCTCCCGTGCCGGTGGACGCTCCCGCGACTCACCCCCCGGCTCCCGCCGAAGCGGCTCCCCCCGCTGGTGCCGGCCCGGTCGGGGGTGGCGCGGCCGGAGGCAGCACGGCTGGTAGCGCGGCCGGGGGTAGCGCGACGCCGCCTCCGCCGGGCGCCGCCCCCGCGGTCCATCCGCACCAGGACGGCACCCACGGCATCTACCAGGAGGCGCCGGAGCAGCAGACCGCGACGCTGCCCACCACCGGTGCCCCGGGAACCCACGCCGGGGGCGCCCCCGAGCAGCCCGCTGCGCCCCCGTACGCCTCCTACCCGCCGCCGCAGCCGCCGGCCGCGGCGTACCCGGCGCCGTCCGGTGCGCCCGTCGGGGACTGGCCGCCGCCCACGGTGCCCGCCTACGCCGGGAACGACGGCGGGACGGGCTGGGGCTCCTCGTATCCCGAGGCCCACCCCGCCGGTCACCCCGCGGACGCTCCGGGGGCCAAGCCGGCCGGACGCCGCCGCGGCGGTCTCGTCGTGGCCATCGCCGCCGCCGCGCTCGTCGCGAGCGCCCTCGGCGGAGGCGTCGGCTACCAGGTCGCGAAGAACAACGACGACTCCCCCGGTTCGACCACGGTCGCCGCCTCCGACAGCCCGGCCGACCTGAAGCGCGAGCCCGGCTCGGTCGCCGGCATCGCCGCCGCCGCGCTGCCCAGTGTCGTCACGATCGACGCCAAGGGCGGCGACGGCGAGGGCGGCACCGGCACGGGCTTCATCTACGACCGCGAGGGCCACATCCTCACCAACAACCACGTGGTGGCGTCGGCGGCCGACAGCGGCGAACTGTCCGCGACCTTCTCCAACGGGAAGAAGTACGCGGCCGAGGTGATCGGCCGCGCCCAGGGGTACGACGTCGCGGTCCTGAAGCTGAAGAACGCCCCCGGCGACCTGAAGCCGCTGCGCCTCGGCAACTCCGAC
The DNA here is from genome assembly GCF_042724695.1 of Streptomyces sp. NPDC127068. Lineage (NCBI taxonomy): Bacteria > Bacillati > Actinomycetota > Actinomycetes > Kitasatosporales > Streptomycetaceae > Streptomyces > Streptomyces sp. NPDC127068. Next base: position 76,579 of record NZ_JBHXEN010000025.1, read on the forward strand.
AAGGTCGCCGTCGGGGACTCCACCATCGCCATCGGTGCCCCGTTCGGCCTGTCCAACACGGTCACCACGGGCATCGTCAGCGCCAAGGACCGTCCCGTCGCCTCCAGCGACGGCGGCAGCAGCGGCAAGGCGTCGTACATGAGCGCCCTCCAGACCGACGCCTCGATCAACCCCGGCAACTCGGGCGGTCCGCTGCTGGACGCGCGGGGTGCCGTCATCGGCGTCAACTCGGCCATCCAGTCCGCGGGCAGCGGCATGGGCGGCGCGGGCCAGGCGGGCTCCATCGGCCTCGGCTTCGCCATCCCCATCAACCAGGCCACGACGGTCGCCCAGACGCTCATCAAGACCGGCAAGCCCGTGTACGCGGTCATCGGCGCGTCGGTCTCCCTGGAGGAGAACGGCGACGGCGCCACCATCACGCAGGAGGGCGCCGGTGGTTCGGACTCCGTCACCCCGGGCGGCCCGGCGGCCAAGGCGGGCCTCCAGTCCGGTGACGTCATCACCAAGCTCAACGACACGGTGATCGACAGCGGACCCACCCTGATCGGTGAGATCTGGACCCACAAGCCGGGTGACAGCGTCAAAATCACCTACGAGCGCGACGGCAAGGAGCGCACGGTCGACCTGGTCCTGGGCGAACGCGAGGGCGACAGCAGCTGACCCGTTATTCTTGTCCCCGCGCCGTTCCGGTCGGGCGGCGCGGGGAGACGTGCCCGAGCGGCCGAAGGGAACGGTCTTGAAAACCGTCGTGGCAGCGATGTCACCGTGGGTTCAAATCCCACCGTCTCCGCAGAGCTCAACGAAGTAGCAGGTCGGAAGGGGTGCCCCGAGATCGGGGCACCCCTTCCGCGTGCCGGGGTGTCTCACCCCGGATCGCCCGTATCCCCGGTTTGACCAGTGCGTGCGGGCCAGGGACGGGCCAGGATTCGGGGCCTACTCCCCGTCCAACTGGGCGCCGATCAGGCGGTTCGCGTGCTCCTGGCCCCCGCGCAGGATCTTGGCGTAGAAGCGGAACAGCACGGCGACGCTGTGCCCCGCCCTGCGGGCGACCTCCACCGGGTCCACCCCGGCTTTGATCCACAGGGAGACGCCCGCGTGCCGCAGCGAGTAGGGAACCTCGGCCAGGGGCGTCCTCGCGTCCTTCGGCCCGAGGACCTGCCCACGGGCGGCGGCCCACAGCTCGCAGTACTCCGTCGACCGGACCCGCCCGCCCTCCGCGGCCCGGAAGAACCGGCCGTCCGGCGCAGTGCCGTACCGGGCCAGGTGCTCCCGCAGCATCCGCACGAGGACCGGCGGGACGGGTACGGGGCGGGTCGCGCGACGGGCCCGCCGCTTCAGCCCGCGCGTCTCGTACGACGTGCCGTCGTCCGTCCAGCCGGCGCCCACCTCCGGGCGGCTCTCCTCAAGCAGCAGCTCGCCCCACGCGTCTGGAGCGTCCTTGGCGGGGAGGGCGCAATCGGAGTCCTTGAGCGCGGAGACCTCGGCCGGGCGCATCCCCGCGTAGTAGATGCAGCCGAAGAACGCGGCCAGGTGCTCGCCCCGGGCGCTCTGCTCCTTCACGCCGTTGATCAGCGCGCGGGCTTGGGACGGCCCGGGAACGTACCGGAAGTCGACCTCGTCGTCGGTCTTGGGCGGCGTCCAGTCGATCCCCTGGAGAGGATTCCGGGGGTAGTGGCCCTTCTCGACCGCGTAGCGGAGACAGTTGCTCAGCGCCATGACCTTGCGGTTCACGGTGTTGTCAGCAGCGGCCTTGCCGTTCAGCTTCAGGGACACCGCGGCGAGCGCGGCGCGCATGTGCTCCGGCTTCCCGGCCTGCGACAGCTTCATGGAGTTCTGCGCCAGCCACGCCAGGGTGTCGGTGATCTCCTGCGGCGGTTCCTGGTCAGCGAAGCGGGACACGACCGAGCCGTCATCGGTCACGACGGCTCGGAACGCCCACCCGTAGAGCGCGCTCCGCAGCACCTTGCGATCAGGGATGCCCCGGGTGGTGGTGACCAGAACCGGGGTGACGACCGCCAGGGCCTCGGCGATGCCCGCGCGGTGCTTGGCGGCGGCCCGCGGCCACTTCATCAGCACGTAGGCGAGGGCGTGTTCGTACCAGGTCGGCTCGGTGAGCGCGGCCAACTCGTGCTCCGGCAGCCCGGTCTCGACGTCGAACCGCTGGCGGTCGCGCAGCGCACCGAGTAGTTCGCTTCGGCGTCCGTCCGCCTGGGTCGAGGTCTTGTAGCTCTTGGAGTGCGCCCGGGTGCCCACGCGCCAGCGAAGCTCGAAGGGCTTCGGACGGCCCTTCCGTTCCCTGATGGCCCAGAACTCCACGTCGTAGGTGAGCATCGTTCTCCCATGTGAAGGGGGCCCGCCGGTGGCGGGCCCCCTTGTCGTGCGTGTGGTGGGGTCAGGCGGCGTTCTGCTCGCACGCCTCCCACCATGCGTCGAGGTCGGCGCGGCGGACGCGGAGCTGACCGTTGGGGAGCTTGCGGAGGCGGGGTGCTTGGCCGCGGGCGCGCATGCGGTAGAACGCGGCGCGGCTCATGTCGATCTCTTCGAGGACTTCGCGGAGCTTGAGCATCTTGGGCTGGACCACGTGGTTCTCCCGGTGACGTGAAGCCGAGTGGAGGTGGGGCGACTGTCCGAAGTCTTGATTCCTGCGTCATCGCGTCATCCACGTCACTCATGCCGTCTGACCTGCACGTTTGAGTGACGTAGGGAGCCTGGGTGTCCGTCACCGGGGTGACGTGGTCTCCGTCATCGGTGACGCGGGTGACGCGAGGTGACACAGCGCTCGACCCTCTGCGTCACCGGTGAAGCCCCAGGTCGGATGGCGTTCGGGGACTTCTGGTGACGCGGGTGACACAGGGTCTTTCTCCTTCGGACAGGAGGAAGGGGTTCTGTCGTTGTGCGCCGGACCTCAGAGCGTGCAAGAAGGGGCCGCTGCGCGGCACGACCTGTGCAGCGGCGGCAAGCCGCCGGGACAAGCAAGAGGAGCACCACGCCCCGGGTGCTCCTCTTGCTTATGCCTTTTATGCGGCGCCGCGGTCAGAACGCTTGCTGTCGCTGCTCCGGCCCGGGTAGTGCGGGGCGGGCCATCGCGATGTAGCGGGCGGTCTTGGTACGGCCCCAGTCAACGAGGACACCACGGGCGGCCAGGGTGGGCTGGAGCCGTTTGAGACGGTCGGAGAGGACCTTGCCCGTGGTGGGCCAGCCCTTGGGCAGGGGGCGGAAGTCCCCGTCGCCGGTGTAGAGCTGGGTGAGGGCGTGGAGCCACTCGGAGGACGTCATCCGCACCTCGACGCCAGGGTCGAGGGTGGCGGCGTGCTTCAACACGGTCTGCGCGAGGAGGTCACCCTCGATGACGTCGTCGTTGAGGTCGTCCAGACTGGCCCGGTAGGCGGGCAGCGCCCCGAGCCCGGTCGCCGCGTCGAGCTGTGCACAGAGATGGGCGAAGTCAGCCATGCGCAGGTCGGTCGGGATGTCGGCCTCGGTGGCACGCACCTTGACGGTCAAGTCGAGGAGCGAGCCGAGGACGACGGGAAGCACGTCCTCGAACTCGCGCCACAGCTCGGCCTCGGTCCGCCGGACGACCGGCCGGTCGAGACGGAGAGGAAGCAGCCGTTCAGCGAGGTCGGGGCGAATGACGCCGACGTCGATGCCGGTGAGGAGGAGAGGGCGCCGGTAGCGGGCGCGGACCACGTCGCCGTCGGTGTAGAGGGCGCGCTTGATGGTCTCGGCCCCGGTGACTATGCAGCACATCAAGTCGGACAAGTCCGGCGCCAGGTGGGACAGGTTGTCCAGCGCGGTGACCCACCCGGCGGCAACGGCCGCGATCAGGTTCTCCTCGTCCTTCGGCGCCCGCCGCAGATCACCGCTCATGCCCTCGATGATCCGCACGAGCATCCGCCCACCAGTGGACTTGCCCGCACCCTGAGGGCCGGTGAGGAACGGAGCGGGCACCGGAACGGACGGCCCCAGACAACCGATCAGCCAGGCGACGGCTAGACACTCCGTCTCGGCGGTGGCGAAGTTGCACAGCCGCAAGAGCAGATCGATGCCCTTGCCCTCGGTGTCCTTGGCGGGCAAGGGGAGTTCCCCAGTGAGCTGGGTGCGCCGCCAGCACACATCCTCCGGCCGCGGGGTCACGACGTCCCAACCGGTGGGGTGGATACGCACGGACTGACCGTCGCTGCGCCCGAGGTCGAGCCACGTCGCCCCGTCGAAGCCGGGCGCCACGCGGATGTGCACGGGCCGGACCTCGCCGTTCAGGGCGAGCGCTTCGATGAGGTCGAGGGATTCCTTCAACGCGCTCCCGTTGAACACGCCGAGCCCATCGCGGTAGAGGCCGACCATGAGTTCCTGCCGGTGGCTACCCGAGGTGCCCTGCGACCGGATCGGCCGCGCCACCGGATGCCCGTTCCGCTGCGCGAACACGGTCCCGTCCGCGGTACGGAAGTACTGGAAGTTCCGCTGCGCATAGTCGGTGATGATCTCGCGGGCCGGTGTCTTCTCGTCCTCGGACACGTCACAGCCCCAGCGCGGTGCGGGCGTTGGCCCAGGCGACCGCGCAGTGCCGAGGCGACTCGCCCTTGACGTGGGCGGCGACGAACAGCCGCTCGACGTGCGCTTCGGTGAGGCAGCCGCACCGGCCGTGGGTGGACAGGACGGCGAGGAAGACCCGATACACGCTGTTGTGGATCGCGCTGTGGGCCTCTGCGATGTGCTGCTCCGCCATGGAGATGCCGCGTTCCAGGTAGGCGGGGGAGCGGTGACGGCACACCCCACCCCGCACCGCCGCGGGAACGGCGATGGTGTGCGGGACGGGGCGGTGAGCAGACGGGTCCTTCACGGCCAGCGCCCGAACGTCGTCCGGTAGGGCGGTCGTGGTCCCGGTTCCGTGGCCGCGCCAACGGGCGTAGGACATGTGCGATTTGATGTCGACGCCGGGTCGGACGGCGTTGGTGGACTGCATCGCGCCGCGGTACACCCAGTGCTCGCCCCGCGTGGTGGCGACGGTCCGGGTCGGGGGCAGCTCAGCGCGGGCCCAGGCGACCGCGGCGGGGCTGTCGAGGTCGACCACGGTGAGGTCCGCGCCCCCGGGGTGATAGGCCACAGACCCCGCCGCCCGCCACGCGGCCGACCACGCGGGGGAGGCCAGGGTGCGCGGGTCGGTGGTGGCGGCAGCCCACCCGTGGCACGGGCGCGGGCACTGGCAGGGCCCGCCGGCCTTCATGTGCGGCCGGTCCCCGCAAGCACTCTCCGCGCAGGTGGGGCAGTTGCCGAACGGGAGCTTCCCCGCCCGCAGGGGCAGCACCGGCACCCCGGCCGCGGCGAGGTCGAACGCGACGACGAGTAGGGGCGGAATCCTTCCGGGGGTTCGCTGAATGTCAGTCGGGTGGGTCATGCTGGGACCTCCAACAGATCTGTTGTGGACTGGTGGATGAGGGCGGCCCCTTCTCGCCAAAGACCGGGGCCGCCCTCACTTGTTCAGAGGGTGTGTAGGTAGGTGCTTCCTGCTTGTCGGAGGGCGGTGTGGGCGTCGCGGCTGCGTTCGCGTCCGGCGGTGAGTGCCGCCTCGGTGTCCGGTGAGAACCGCTCGCCGTGGGCGGTGTCGAGGGGGATGTCGCTCAGCTCGATTGCCGCCCATGCCGCGGTTTCGCCCAGGTCGACGAGGGGGGTGCCGTGGGCGATGAGCGCGAGGCGGTCCCGGGCGACGGTGATCTCCGTGCGGAGCCGGAACCGCTCGGCGACGTGGTCGGCGGTTTCGGGCTGGCCGGCCCTGAGGGCGTCGACCAACAGCCAGTGTGCTTCCCGGTAGCGCAGTATCGCGTCCAGCAGGGCAAGCAGGGCGTCGGTGACCTGTTGCTGGCGACGCTCGGAGCGAGCGGCCCGGTCGGTCACGTGCTGGGTGTAGGTGGCGAGTGCGCCACCGGCCAGGGTGCCGAGCACCGCGATGATCGCTGTCAGCACGATGCCTCCGGGGCGTCGAGGGCGGGCGGGGTGGTGACGGTGAACCGGAGGTACGCGAGGGTGCGCCCGGGGGTCTTCCGGGAGGGGTAGAACGAGGGCGGGGGGCACCCGGGGATCGCGGCGGCGATCTGGTGGGCGTAGGTCTGTGCGAGGCCGTCGCGCGCGATGAGCCGGATCTCTACGGGCTCGGCTCCGTCAGCGCGGGAGGTCCGGGCGGCCGGGTTGGTGCGGGTGCGCTTGGCGGGTTGACGTGAAGGCAATGTGTTCTCCTCAGCGGTGGTTGATGGTTCCGTTGGCGCGGCCGAACAGGCCGTTCGCGGTCACGTGCTGGGTGATTTGGGTGGAGGCGGTCGGGGTCCGGCGGGTGGTGCGGAGGATGACGGGGACGGCGATGACCGCGACGACGAGGAGCGCCGCGGCGGAGCACAGGGCGTGGCTCATGGCGATCAGTCCCGGGGTGGCGTAGGAGAGGCCGACACCAGCGGCGGCGATACCCCCGCCGACGGTCGGCGCGAGGAGCGCGGTCGTCTTGGCCCACGCGGGGATCGGCGCCGGGGCCGTAACCGGAATGGGCAGTTGCTGCGCGGGGTGGGTGTAGGCGAGGGTGCGGGTGCCGTTGGGGAGGGTGACGATTTGGACGCCGGGCGGGAGGTCGATCGTGCCGGCGGCGGGGCCCGGTGCGGTGTGGTTCAGGGTGGTGATCTCGTACGCGTCATGCACGGGTTGGTGCCTTCCGTGAGTGGGACCGAGGGCGAGTGGAGGGCCTGTCACTCACCTGTCACTTGGGCCTGTCATCGGCCTGTCACCTGTCACCTGTCTGTCACCTGTAACTCGCAGGTCACAGGGGGGTTTCAGGCGTCGGGCGCGATGGTGGGGTGGAGTGGTTGCGGGGTGACAGGTGGGTGACAGGTCAGCTGTTGTCGAGGTGTTGGTGGTGGACGTAGCGGGCCTTGCTGCCCTCTCCGACGCGGCTGATCTCGCCCGCTTCGGACCACTCCTTCAGCCACCGTTGGATGACGGGGCGGCGGGTACCGAAGGTGTCCTTGAGGGCGCGTTCCATGGCGGATGCTCCGGTGCCGGCGGGCCCGGCGTTGATGAGCAAGCGGAGCGCGGCTTGCCGGGCGTCGGGCTGTTCGAGGTCCCGTCCGGTGGTCCATGTGCTCGGGTCGGACCAGTCGGTACCCGCATCCGGCTGAGTGTCGTCGGGGTTGCGGGTGGCGGCGGGGAGTTGGAAGAGCGCTTCCAACTCGTCCGGGCCGGGGGTGGTGACGTCGGGGGTGGGGCGGGGGTGGTCCCATCCGGCGGTCGCCTTCCACTGCGGCCCCGGCTGCACCCCGGACTGCGTTCCGGGCTGGCCCCCGGCGGGGGTGGTGGCGGGTTGGGGCCAGAGGTGGCCGCAGCGGGGCAGGGTCCAGCGGTCGGTGTAGGCGGGTCCGGCTGCGTCCGCGGACGGCTTGTCGAGCGCGGGCCGGCGGCGGGCGGTTGCCGCGCACACGGCCTCGATGGCGGACGGGGTGATCCGCCACTGCTGTGCGGTCTTGGGCTGCTTGCCCTCGGTGCCGACGAGCATGGACCCGGGCCCGGAGAAGCTGTTCTCCGCGGTGAGGGCCCGCCACCCGAAGACGTGCCCCAGCTCGGCGTCTTCGGTGGTGCCGGTGCAGACCCGGTTGGACGCCATCTTCCGCACCATCGGGTCCGGCAGAACATCCTGCGTGACGCGGAGCACGGACACGACCGCGCGGATCGCCATGGCGCGGGCGATCCGGATGACCTCGGAGATCCCTGCCATCACGGCCCGTGCCTCACGGGTCGCGGAGACCTCGGCGCCCTCGTCCACGACGATGACGATCTCCGGGACGTCGGGGGAGACGGGAAGCTTGTCGTCGTCTTCGGCGCGCATGTGGTCCTGGTAGGTGACCTTGCGGGACTTCGCGATCCGAACGGCCGCCTCCAACATCAGCTTCGCTTCGGCGGGGGTGGAGGCCAGCCAGTCGACGCCGGGCACCGGGACCGTGTCAGCCGCGTCGAGGTCGTTGCTGGTGTTGGCTTCGTGCCAGGCGTGGAGCCAGGGCAGGCCGAGGGAGCCGCCGTTGAGGTCGATGACCCAGATGAGGGTGTCGTTGGTCTGGTTCAGGCGGGCGATGAGCGTGTGGAGCCAGTTCGTCTTCCCGGTGCCGGTCGCCCCGGTGACGATGGTGGATGCCTGCCTCATGTCCAACTCCGACCGACCTCCGTCCGACAACAAGGCGACGGGAACGGGGTTGTTGACCGTGGTCCTCTCCTCGACCTCGTCCACGGGGAAGGGGAGTTCCTGGCCGCGGTAGGACTTGGTCGCGACCTCGATGAGGACCCTGCGTCGGGAGACACCGGGCAGGACCTGGAGGCCGCACCCGTCGGGCAGGTCGAGGTCGGACGCCAACGCGTCGGACCGGTCCGCGATCGCCCGCCGGGTCGTACCGCCCTCGGGCAACTCGACCTCGACGGTGTAGCCCATGCCGGACGGCCAATGCTCGATGCCGGGAATCGTCACGTTCTCGACGCGGCAGACGCGGGTGATCCGGTCGATCCACTCAACGGCGAGCGCACGCCGGGTGCCGATGGACAGCAGGGTTCGGCGCCGGGCTTGCTCGGTTTCCTCGTGGGCGGCGAACCCGACGGCGAGGGTGCCAGCGGTGACGCCCCCGACGGTCAGCGCCCCGACCGCCGCGAGCGACATGGGGCCGCCCGTGCTCAGGGCCCAGGCTGACCACGTTCCCGCCGCGGCCCAGCAACCGGCCCGGAACGTGATCGTGGCCGCGGTGATCCGCTTACGCAGTCCCGTGGCGGTCGTCCCGACAGCACCCGCGGCCCCGGCGGCGAGCACCCACCCGGCGGGCATCCCACTGGTGTGGGCGAGCGCCGTCGCCACGAGCGTCCCGGTCGAAGCGTTCAAGGTCCCGGTCAACAGGCCATGACCCGCCCGCCAATCGACCCGCCCGCCCTTCACGCCACTGCTCTTGCTGTTGTTCTTGCTGCTCACGGTGATCCCTTCGAGAGCGAGGAAGGGCCGGTCCCCGCAGGTGCGGGGACCGGCCCGGAGCGTCGGGCGCGGGCGGTTAGCCGACGTTCCAGCGACGCTCGCCGTCGATGCCGTTGCGGGGGTTCTCGTTGCGCTCGATGTCCTCGGCGTGAACGCGCCGATAGACGGTCCCGACCTCTTCGAGGGCGTGGACGACCTTGCTCATCGCCCGGTAGCCCTCCCCGATCTCCTCCACCACCCGCGGGTCCACGGGCAGCTTCTCGTCGGACAGCTCCGCCAAGACCCGCAACGTCTCCTGCACCGTCCCCATCGCGGCAGGCAGATCGTCCACCAACGTCTGGAACTCGGTCATGTGCTCCGGGTCGAACGTCGACGCGGCCTGAAGCATCACCTCAGCCGCGTCAGACAGACGAGCAAACCCAGGGGTCGAAGTGCCGTCGGACACAGTGCCTCCAGAGTGATCAGTCCTACCCAGCACAAGCCGCAGAGCGCCCTTACCCGAGACAACGGGCACCTTGGCCTGGGGCTTGGTGCGGCGGGGGTTGTTGACGGTGGAGTCGGGCACGGCGACCTGACCCGGACCGGCCTTGCCCAAGATCGCGGCATCCCGCGCCGAACGGACCCGCCGGGCCCGCCCCGCAAGCCGCCGCCACACCGCCCGCATGTGACCCAACGCCTTCCCGGGTCGCTTCGCGTTCCACAACCCCGACACCACACCAACCCCGGCAGCCACCGCACCCGCACCCGCCAACCGAGCCGCATGCCGCACCGCCGACCGCCGCAACGCCCGCTTCTGCGCCCGGCTCGCACCACCCGGCCGGGCCGGGGCCTTGAGCGGTGCGCCGGTGTGGTCGAGCCCGGATTCCCGATGGGCCTTCGCGACGCCCTTGGCGACCCGCCGCGCGGACCGCACGGCCTCCCGCTCCGCACGACCAGAAGCACCCCCGGCATCCGTCGAACCAGCCGCTCGAACCGAGGTGCTGGGTGACGGTGCACGACGAGGCGACTGCACGCCGTTCGTGGTGCCGGCCGGCTTCGTGGGCGGGGCGGTTGACCGGGCCGACGGGGACACAGACCGCAGACCAGAGGCCCTATCCGGCGCAGGGCCGGACGGGGCCGGCGCCTTCGTACGCACAGGGTTGGTCGTACGCCCTCCCGTACCGTGGGCCGGCGTCTGCGGCACGCGCGCCTGGGGAGTCCCGGGCCGAGGAGTCCGGGTTGGTGTGGTCGGGGAGTTGTTCGTACGGGCCGCGGACCGCAGCCCACTCGCCGACGGCCGCGGCGCACGAGCACCGGCAGCCGTTCGCAACCCGCCCACCGGAGCCGACTTCGCGACCGACGTGGGCGTGGGCACCCGTCCCGCACCGCCCCCCGCGGGGCGACGAGACGGAAAGTCCATCCCCGTCTTCTTGCTGGTACGGCGAGATAGACGGCGGGCCAGTCCCGCGGACGCGGCTACCCCCACCATGGCACCGGCCGCAGCCAATCCCACCGGCCCGGCGACAGCCATCGACCCCGCGGCCACCGCACCGAGCGCGTTCGCCCCGGCCACCGCGATCGGCACACCCGGCAACAGAGCATGGCCCTGCACAGCAGCAGGAGAAGGAGCAGAAGCAGGGGGAGGTGGTGCTTCCGGCACCACGGTGATGACGGTATCCGTCATGCTAGGAACACTCCTTCGGAGTGAGGGCCCGGCCGGGGACTGTCGAGGTGACCGGCCGGGCCTGTTGACGGGAACGCAGGTCACGCGGCGTTCTGGGTGTCGGGGTAGGCGCAGGACACGCAGGTGCCGAGCGAGGTGGGGATGACGTATCCGGCGTCCTGGCGACACTGCGGGCAGGTGCGGCGGGCGGTGTTCGCCTTCTCCAGCGCAGCCCGTCGTCCCGGGGTCATCGGGCGGACCGGGCGGGCCCGGTCGACGCGGTAGAGGTAGGCGACCAGCGGGCGGCGCCGCCAGCGCGGCCGTTCAAGCTGCGCGACGACGTCCTGCCCACCGGGCCGTAACCCGGCGGCCCGCAACTGTCGGCGGGTCGCCAACCCCTCGGGCGCGTAGCGCCAGGGGTAGACGGGGAGGGCGGTCATGACACGGCCATGGTGTCGATGGCCCTCAGCTGCGGCCGGGTGGGCTCTTCCCCACGGACGGCGAGGATCTGCTTGCGCGCCCACGACTCGCTCATGCCGAACGCGTCACCCAGTGCACGCGCACTGAGCGGGCGGCCCGCCTGTGCGGACTCGCTGTACGCACGGCGTGCGTCCTGCCGCGTCCGCTCCAACTGTGCATCCTCGAACTGCGCCTGCCGAAGCTCCCCCTCAGCCGTGGTGTCGTCGGCCGTGCGGATGGTGTGCGGGGTGTGCGGGTCCAACTCCCGCACAGGGCCCACACGGTCCGCGACCTGCGCAGATGCCGCCTCCAACGCCGGGGCCTCCACCGCTGGGGCGTCCAGGGTGGGGGGTTGGTCGGTGGGGTGTGTGGGGGTGTGCGGGTGGTGTGCGGATGCGTCATCGTCCGGCCCGCACACCGACTCGACAGGGGCCGTGTCCGGCCGGTGGTCGAGGATCTTGGCGACCAGGTCGGACCCGAAGTAGATCGCCCCGACCGGCAGGGATGTGGCCAGCAGCACGAGTGCGTAGTTGGCGGGGGGCCAGTCGGCGAGCTTGCCCCAGTCGACCGTGCTGCCGTGGAGTTCGGGCACGAGACCGTGGACGTAGTTCAGCACCAGCGACGCGAGCGTGTAGGTGCCCAGCACCCGCAACGCGAACCTGCGATCAGGCCCGACCAGCACCAGCGTCGCGACCAACGCGAGTGCCATCAACCCGTCGACCACGAAAGGGTAGAGCGTCGCCGCGGTGTCATCCGCGCCGATTGCCCGCGCCACGTCCCGCAACGCGTTCCAGGACACGCGGAATGCCATCGCGACGACAGCGACCAGGGCCAGGACGAGCAGGGTCTTGCCCTTGCGGTTCAGCTTCATGCTGCACCCGCTTCTCCACTGGGCCTGGCCGAGTCCATGCACGCGATCAGCAGGACCACGGCACCCGCGAAGGTGGTGGTCGCGGCCAACGCCCACGTGCGGCCCTCGCCCCCGGAGTGGGTCACCACGGACACCGTGTACGGGTCGACGTCCAGGGCCTGCCGCCACGCCTCGAACGCGGCCAGCCCATCGCCGCCGTGGAACGACAGCTCCAGCCGGTGCGGGAACAGATCACCGATCTGAACGTCCGGGGCGGGCAGATGCCCGTAGTCCACAGCCAGCACCCGCAGCGCCGCCAACGACGCAGACAGGCCCGCCAACACGGTCGTGTCGCTCACCGGACACCCCCGAGGACGGTGAGGGCGGTTGCGGTGGCCAGCAGTGCGCCACCCACGGCGATCAAGTCGACCGCACGACGCAACCGCCGGTGCTTGGCCACCGCGATCTGCGACAGGGCCCCGATGCCACGGAGCCGACGGTCGAGGGTGATGTGGGCGAACAGGTCTTCGGGGGTGAGGGTGGCCCAGCACGGGAACCCACCAACCGCGGAACGTGCCAGGACCGGGCGCACCACCCACAACGCCACCGCCGCCGCCATGACCAGGAACACCACACCCGCTCCGCCAACCGCCAGGGCGGACGCCGGTGCTCGGGTCGAGGTGGTACTGGTGGCCACGGTCAGGGCCCCGGCCAGGAGCACCCCGACGAACGCCAGCAGGAGACCCGCCTTTTGGTCGGTGCGGGCGATCTCCGCCCGCACCTCCTCGTGTGCGGAAGCCACCCGCTCATCCAACGTCGACGCGCTCATGCCGCAGTCCCCTTCCGCACCCCGCGGCCCAGACGGCCCAGACGGGTGGGACGGGTGGGATGGGTGGGGCGCTGGGGGAGGGCGACGACGTTGAACAGGTCGGGGGCGTGGTCCTCGATGATCCGGGCGGCCAGACGCAGGGTGTCGTCGGCCAGGTGCGGGGTGTCGGCCAGGATGTCCCGGGCCGCGTCCAACCGCGCCTCCCGCTCCTGCGGGGACTCGTTCTCGATACCGAGCCACAGATCCATCGGGGTGCCGAGGGCGCTTTCGATCTGCTCCAGCGGGGTCTCGTCACCCGGCCACAGTTCCACGGGGGTGCCCATGGCGAGTTCGATGAAGTCGGTGGTGTCAGCGGCCACGTGACCGGCCACAATGTGTTTCACGGGTTGTTCCTCTCAGCGGGAACGGCTCGTGGCGGCCCCGGTGTTTGCCCACCGGGGCCGCGCCGTTCAGGAGGTGCCGCCACACGAACGTGGGCGGGAGAAGGACCGCGTGGTCGCGGTCGGTGCCCCGGGCCGGATCTGATCCGACGACCGGTGAAGGGTCAGGTGGTGCAGGCGGCGGCGCGGACCAGGTCGTCCGCGGCTGCGATCGCCGCAGCGCGCAACCGGTCCAGCTCGTGCCGGTCGACGGCGCCGCGCAGGGCGTAAACCGTCGCGGTTGCGGTGCCCGCGGCGGTAGCGAGGGCGGGGGCCAGGATCTCCACGGTCACCAGCGGGGCAGAGATCGCCGACCGAGTGCCGTGCGAGTCAGCCCGGGCCGTGTCGTACTCGACCGCGGGGGCACCGGCCAGGCGCAGGGACTCCCGCATCCACATCGCGCGGCGGTGGTCCGTCAACGCGGCGACCAGAGCGGCAACCGCGGCGATCCGCTCCCGCCGGTCCAGATCAGCATGGGCGGCCCGACGCTCCGCCCGAGCCCCACGCTGCTGAAGCAACGCCGTGGTCACCGCACCCAACAAGGTGCCCGCCACGGCGAACAGAGCAATGATCATCACAACCCCCTACGGGGCCGGTACCTCCGGCTCCCCACACCCCCGCCCGTACGGCCACCGCGGTGAGGCAGTGCCGGACAGGCGGGAGAGGCAGCCGGCCGCGGCGTCAACGCCGCGGAACGGAAGAAGAGGACCGGACCGGATACGTCTCGGCGCCGCCCGGTCCAGTCCGGGAAGCAAGCGGCACCCTGAGCTGTCTGTCAGCCATCGATCAGCCTTCTGATCAGGCAGTTGAACTGCGACAACACGAAAACTCACTGCAAGAGGGCATAGAGCCCCACCCTCCGGCCGTTGCTCGCGGTCACCGGGCCACCTCGCCAGTCGGGCCGAAGCCCTGTCCCCTGGCCTTCAGCGGGATTGCAGCGTCCCCGCCTTCTACATCGGAGCAGCCCGAAGAAGGCCCCTCCGTCGCCTCCCCTCCTGGTTTCGGCGACACGCTCAACATAGGCAACCTGCTTAGGCAGGTCAAGAGGGTTGGGTGACTCGGGATTGTTGGTCATGTGCCCTAGCATTGAGTCATGAGCCTCGACCCGGACGACCCGCGCCCCCCGTATCAGCAGGTCAGCAGCGTGCTGCGCGCCGCGATCCTCACCCGCAAGGAAGGCTTCGTACCGGGCGACAAGCTCCCATCCGGTCCCGTTCTCGCTAAGCGCTACGGCGTGGCGCGAGGCACGGTGGACAAGGCTCTCGATCTCCTCCGCGGTGAAGGGCTGATCGTCACGCGCCAGGGCAGCGGCAGTTTCGTGCGGGAGCGCACCGAGCGGCCGGTTGGGCTCCGTCCGCACCTTGAGGCCGCGTTCGAGGAGCCCGCCGTCACGATCGACTTCGCAGGGTTCTCTAGCGAGACGCTGTACAGCGCCATGCAGGAACCGTTGGACAAGGTCCGTTCCGGTCGGGTGGCGCCGGAGTCCATCACGGTCCGTCTGCTGCTGCCGGACGCCACGGAGCCCATGGGCGTCCCGGTGTCCGTGGATGGCCTGCGTGATGAGGAAGCGTTGCGCAAGCGGGCCCACAACATCGGAGTCACCAACGCGGGCGGCATCAAGCACTCCGTCGAGGTACTGGCCGAGTACGGACTGGTGAAGTCAGCGCGGGTCGAGGTCCGGGTGCACCGGGCGTCGAGCCTTTTCAAGCTCTACATCCTGAACGGGCGGGAAGCCTTCTTCGGCTTCTACCCGCTCCGGGAACGGACCCTTGCCTACGAGGGGCAGTCCTACTCCTTCTTCGACATCACGGGGAAGGACACCACCCTGTTCACCCACTCCTCCGGGCCGGACGACGCGTCGATCGGGTCGCAGTACGTCCAGCAAGCGCAACGCTGGTTCGACAGCGTGTGGGACACCATCGCCTACGAACGGGAGGCTCAGGCATGACGAAGTTGGCTACCGTCCTTCGGCCGGCACGGCATGTTCTTCTCGACTTCGACGGCCCGGTGTGCTCGGTCTTCGCGGGTCTGCCCGCTGCCGAAGTCGCCCGACTTCTGTACGGCTCACTGGCCAAGGAGGCTGATGACCTGCCAGCGGCCTGGGCGGGCGAGTCCGACCCGTTCGTCCTCCTCCGCGCCGTTGCCGACGAGCGACCCGTGCTCACGCCCCAGGCTGACGCGTACCTCGCCCAACTCGAAGAGGAGGCGGTCAGGGTCGCCCGCCCCACCCCGGGTGCGGAATCGCTTCTCCGCGTGTGCCAGGACACCGGCCGCGCCGTGTGGATGGTCAGCAACAACGCTGGGGCCGCCATCTCCGAGTACCTCGCCGCGCACCAGCTCGACCAGTTGGTGGCGGGCGTGTTCGGTCGGGTATCCGGTGAGCCGTCCTCGATGAAGCCCAACCCGCGGCTGCTCCACGACGCCATTCGCGCGGCGGGTGCGACCGCTGGCGCGTGCGTGTTCATCGGGGATGCGGCACGGGACGTCGAAGCCGGCACCGCAGCCGGCATGCCCACCATCGGATACGCCAACAAGCCCCACAAGCCGGCGAAGCTGGCCGCGGCCGGTGCAGCCGTGGTGACAGACTCCATGACTGCCCTCGCGAGCGCTGTGGTCGACGCCGGACCGGTTGGTTGAAGCTCGTGTGCAATGCCGCCTCTTCGGCTCTTCCGAAGGGGCGGCATTGGCAGTCGCAGATAGTAAAATTCGCCCCCGCTCGGAATGTCTACGCGGATAGACGTAAAAATGGAATAAGGCCCTCCGCTTTCACGTCGCGTAACCCTGGTCACTCTGAGAAGTTTTTTTAGTCCACAGTCTGTATACGGCTGTTCTCGCAGGTCATCGCCCTTGTCGCGGCTCTTGATTTCGGTTATCCAGAAGCTTGTCCACCGGGTCATGCACAGATAATCGGGGTTTATGCACAGCTGTGGGCAAGTTATCCACACATCTTGTGGATAACCAGATTGGCGGTCGGCGAAGGGGCTGCCACTATTGCCGGCTAACGGGGCGGTGTGGTCGCAGAAAAGGCGGCCCCCGCGGGCACGGGAGCCGCCCCGACCTGTCCCTCAGCGAGAAAGGTCTAGTCATGACCGTACCTACGAACCCGGAGACTTCGCACTCTGAGGTCTGTCCTGACCACCAGCCAGGTGGAGAGGCCTGCGACAAGCGCCATTCGCGCAACCGATGTCTTGCCCTGCTTGGCGTCGGCGGGATCGGGCTGACCGTAGTGGCCCTGGTAGCGGCCTTCCCTGAGTTGGCAGCACCTATTGGTACTTCGGCTGCCGTGGTCACTGTCGCTGTCCCGTTGGTCCAGCGCGTGTGGCGCAACGGGCCGCCGGACGGAGGGTCAACGGGCGAACCGTAGCCGTCGTCCTGTCTTGTGGGCCATACACGGGCCAAGGCAGGGCCCTGGACGTTTCGGCAAGCCGAACGCGCAGGTCAGACCAGGTAGAGCTACGGTGGCCCGGTCGGTCTTGAAAACCGTCGTGGCAGCGATGTCACCGTGGGTTCAAATCCCACCGTCTCCGCAGCGCCCAGCGATGTAGCTGGTCGGAAGAAGTAGCTGTTCAGAAGGGGTGCCCCGAGTCCGGGGCGCCCCTTCTGCGTGCTCGGGGTGCGCGTTCTCAGGGGGTGGCGTCCGGGGCCCCGGGGGCGGTGCGCTCGTCGAACTCCTCGCGGGCGGCCCGGAGCGCGGTGAGGCGGGTGCGGGACCAGTCGGTGATGCCCTGCACCAGTTCGCCCAGCTCCCGGCCGAGGTCGGTCAACCGGTACTCCACGCGCGGCGGCACCGTCGGGTACACCGTGCGGGTCAGCAGCCCCTCGCGTTCCAGTGCGCGCAGGGTCCGCGTCAGGACCTTCGGGGTCACGCCGTCCAACCGCCGGCGCAGTTCGGCGAACCGCACGGGCCGGTCGTCCTCCAGCACCACCAGGACCAGCATGGTCCACTTGCTGGCGATCAGCTCCAGCACCGCACGGGTGGGGCAGTCGCGGAGGAAGACCTCCACGCCTCCGTGTCGCCTCAGGTCGAAGCCGGTATCCATGAGGAACCTCGCTATCAGATAAGTGCCTTCTTCCGGGCGGGCGTCGCCCGGACCGACGATGGGCGCACCCTGACCCACTGACGAGGAGTCCTGTTGTCCGCCCGTATGCATGCCATCGTCCAGTCCGCGTTCGGCGGTCCGGAAGTGCTCGTCCACACCGAGGTCGACGTGCCGGAGCCCGGGCCCGGGGAGGTGCTGGTCCGGGTCGCCGGCGCCGGGGTCAACCCGGGTGACGCGATCCTCCGGTCCGGCCGCGTACCGGAGTTGGTCACCCTGCCGTGGACGCCGGGCAACGACGTGGCCGGTGTGGTGGAGCGGGTCGGCGCGGGGGTGACGCGGTTCTCGCCGGGCGACCGGGTGTACGGGATGACCGCGCTCGGACGCCGCGGCGCGTACGCCGAGTACACCGCCGTACCGGCCGACGTCCTGGCTGCCGCCCCCGCGAACCTCGACCTGGTGCACGCCGGCGGGCTGCCCCTGGTCGCGTTCACCGCGTGGCAGGCGCTGGCCGTGCTGGCTCGGGTCCGGCCCGGCGACCGGGTCCTGATCCACGCGGCGGCGGGCGGGGTGGGCCATGTCGCGGTGCAACTCGCCAAGGACCTCGGCGCCCATGTGATCGGCACCGCGCGGGCGGCCCGTCACGCACTGCTGCGCGAGTTGGGCGCCGACGAACTCGTCGACCACTCGACCACCGACTTCCGGACCGCCGTGGCCCCCGTGGACACCGTGCTGGACCTGGTCGGCGGCGCGTACGGGCCGCGCTCCCTCGACGTGCTGCGGCCGGGCGGTCTGCTCGTCGGCGCGTCGATCGATCCGGGGACCGACGAGCGGCGGGCCGCCGCCCGGGGTCTGCGCTACGTCTGGGTCACCGCCGAGCCCTCCGGGGAGGTGCTGGAGGGGATCACCGAACGGGTGGAGGCGGGCCGGCTGCGGCTGGTGGTCCAGCGCACCTACCCGCTGGCCGAGGCGGCCGAGGCCCACCGGGCGATCGAGTCGAAGCGCACCACCGGGAAGATCGTCCTTACGCCGACGGCTTCCCCCCTCACCGAACCGCCTCGGCCCCCTGGGTCCCGGCGGACCCCGCAGGGCCTGCGGCCCCTTCGGCCATGAGCAGGTACAGCAGGCCGACCAGGGTGCCGCTGCTGACGATCTCCCGGCGGTCGATCATCCCGCGGACCTCGCCGAGCGGTATCCACGCGACGCGGTCGGACTCGTTCTGCTCCGCGGGCGGTCCCACGCGGGTGGCGCCGTCGGCCCGGAAGACGTGGTGCTGCGTGTCCGTGATGCCCGCGGCGGGCTCCGCGTAGATCAGGGGACGGACCGGACCGGGGCGCCAGCCCGTCTCCTCCAGCACCTCGCGGGCCGCCGCCTCGGCGGGCGACTCGCCGTCCTCGACCAGGCCCATGGGCAGCTCCCAGGCCCACGAGTCGGTGACGAAGCGGTGCCGCCACATCATCAGCACCTCCCGGCGGTCGTTGAGCACCGCGGCCACCGCCAGGTTCCTGAGCCGGACGGCGTAGTAGTCCACCCGACGTCCGTCCGGCTGCTCGACGTCCAGCTGGCACAGCCTCAACCACTCGTTGCCGTAGAGCTGCTGCTCCCCGTGCACTTCCCACCGCACGTGCGTGACCCTCCCGATCGGTGTCCGGACGTTCAGCATGCCCTGCGGCGGGCGGCGGCCGACCAGTGGGTTCGGCCCCGGCGCGGGTGCGAACCGCTGCGCGGGTGTTCCACTGGAGCGGCTACCCAGGTCGCCGTCCGCCCCGTCCCAGGGAGGCACCCTTGAGTTCCGTCCGCACCCTCACGGCACTGCGGCCCGTGGGCCCCGTCGAGCGGATCTGGTACGCCTCGTACGGGTCCAACACCGATGTGGACAGGCTCCGTTACTACCTCGGCGGCGGTCGGCCACCGGGCGCGGCCCGGGCCTGTCCCGGGTGCCGTGACCCGCGCCCGCCGGAGCGCTCCGAAGCGGTGCTGCTGCCGGGCGCCCTGTACTTCGCGACCGAGTCCCCGCTCTGGACCGGTGGCCGGGCGTTCTACGACCCGTACGCCGACGGCCGGCTGTGGGGCCGGGCCCACCTGGTCACGGCCGGGCAGTTCTCCGACATCGCCGCCCAGGAGATGTACCGGCCCCCGGGGACGGACCTCGACCTCTCGACGGTGCTGCGGGAGGGCCGCGCCGAGCTGGGTCCCGGCCGCTACGAGACGTTGGTGTGCCCGGGGCTCCTGGACGGCCTCCCGGTGGTGACCTGCACCGCGCCGTGGCGACTCGACGAGGTCACGGTGGTGCGGCCGTCGGCGGCGTACCTGCGCCACCTCGCCCGCGGTCTGCTCGCCACCGGGGCGTGGGACGCGTCGGCGGTCGCCCGGTACCTGGCCGGCGCGCCGGGTGCGGCGGGCCGTTGGACGCCCGGGGAGGTGGCGGAGCTGATCGGGTCGTAGCGGTGGTCAGGGGCGGTTCCCGGTGAGGCGGGCGGCGGAGGCGACCGTGGCCCGGCACTCGCGTTCGGCCAGGCCGGTGCGCACCGCCGCCTCCACCAGGGCTTCCCGGAGTTCGGGGCCGCCCCCGGTCTCGTAGGCGCGGCAGGCGGCCCAGAAGAGCCGGGTGTTGCGCTGGCCGGCGTGCGCGGCGAGGACGAAGTGCACGAGCCCCCGTCCGGCCGCGTCCCCCGCGGCGGAACCCTGGGAGCGGTGCCCGCCGCGCGGCGGCGCCAGGATGCGCAGCAGCGCGGGCGGGCAGGGCGCGGGTGCGAGGTGTGCCGTGCCGGGCACCGCGCTGTAGACGCCGTCCTGCGAGCGGGACCCGGGGCCGACGAGGTACCCGCCGGTGCCCCGGACGTCGATGCCCGGGGCGAGGCGGCCGGCGGAGTTCGGGACGATCCGGTCGGGCGGGCCGGTGAGCCACACGTGGCGCCCGCCGCGGGGCGTGACGACGACCACGGTGTCGGGGATCGAGAACAGATGGCGCAGGGCCAGTTCCCGCAGGGCCGCCGAGGGCTCCGGGCCCGGGGTGACGTCCAGGTCGACCCCGATGAGGTGGTGCGGGGCCAGGCCGCAGGCGATGCCGTACCCCGTCGACCAGGGCGCGGCGCGGAAGAGCGCGCGGATGCGGTGGGGGTCGGTCGTCGCGTCGTGCACCCCGTGGCCCGGGCGTCCGCACGCGCCACGGCAGTGCGACGGGCCGCTCCCGTCGCGGTGCGGTGAGCGCAGGGCGGGGAGCTTGCCGCGGGTCAGGGGGAAGACCGCCAGGCCGCGGGCCGCGGCGGACAGGGCGTGGGCGAGGGCCAGGGCCGAGGGGGAAGCGGTGTGCCGAACGGTGGTGGCCATGGTTCATTTTCGTGCACACGTTCGAAGAAGGGAAGGGTGCCGCGCACCTGCCGGACGTGTCACGCACGACGGGCGGGTCGATCCGGGAGCGGTCAGGCGGCGATGAGTTCGGGGTCCTCGCGCAGCTTGCCCAACGCACGGGAGACCGCGCTCTTGACCGTGCCTATCGAGACCCCCAGCACCGCGGCGGTCTGCGCCTCGCTCAGGTCCTCGTAGTACCGCAGGACGACCATGGCGCGCTGCCGGGCCGGCAGCTTCATGATCGCCCGCCACATCGCGTCGCGCAGTGCCTGCTGCTCCGCCGGGTCGCCCAGCGGCACCGTCTCCGGTTCGGGCAACTCGTCGCAGGCGAACTCGTCGACCTTCCGCTTGCGCCACTGCGAGGTCCGCGTGTTCACCAGGGCCCGCCGCACGTAGCCGTCGAGCGCACGGTGGTCCATGATCCGGTCCCAGGCGACGAACGTCTTGGTGAGCGCGGTCTGGAGCAGGTCCTCGGCGTCGTTCGGGTTCGCCGTCAGCGACCGGGCGGTACGCAGCAGCACGGGTCCGCGGGCGTGCACGTACGACGCGAAGGACGGGTAGGTCAGGTGGGACACCGGGACGGGAGCGGATGCGCTCGGCGTGGCGGCGGAGGCCGTGGACCGTGTGGACGTCACGGCCGGTACCTGGTTCAGGGCCGCGTGGGCCGTGGTCATCGGTGCCACGGGCTTCGATGCGCTGGTGCAGACAGGCGCGATGGTTGCGGTCATGCCTCCACGCTAGGTTCGGGCCCGGGCCCGGCGGATCGCCCGCAGGTCGCGAAGGGTTGTCCGCCTCAGGTTGTAGGAAAGCGGCCCGTCCCACCTACTGAAGGTGGAGGCCGGTATGACGTCCCTAGGGGTTTTGCCCCGAGACCCGTGACCGTCGGGTACCGCGCGTGACCGGTTCCACGACGATCCGCAGGGCAGTGGCTCCGGCACCGGACGGCAGCGCGTCCGGCGCCCGAAGGTAGTGACAGACCGCTCGGTACGACCGCAGAATCGGCAGTCCGTTCCCGTACCCCTCCCGTGCCACCCACACCCTTCCCGGAGGCCACCGTGCTGAGCACCATGCAGGACGTACCGCTGCTGATCTCCCGCATCCTTCGGCACGGGGCGACGGTCCACGCCTCGTCCCAGGTGATCACCTGGACCGACGGTGCCGAGCCCCGCCGCCGCAGCTTCGCCGAGGTCGGCAGCCGGACCGCCCAACTCGCGCACGCCCTCCGGGACGAACTCGGCGTCCGGGAGGGCGACCGGGTCGGAACCCTCATGTGGAACCACGCGGAGCACGTCGAGACCTACTTCGCCGCCCCGTCGATGGGCGCCGTGCTCCACACCCTGAACCTGCGCCTGCCGCCGCAGCAGCTCGCCTGGATCGTGAACCACGCCGAGGACCGGGTGGTCCTGGTGGACGGCTCGCTGCTGCCCCTGCTCGTTCCCCTGCTGCCGCACCTGCGCTCGGTCGAGCACGTCGTGGTCTCCGGCCCCGGCGACCGTTCCGGGCTCGAAGGCGTACGCCCGCGGGTGTACGACTACGAGGAGCTGATCGCGGGGAGGCCCACCGCGTACGACTGGCCGGAGCTGGACGAACGCCGGGCCGCCGCCATGTGTTACACCTCCGGCACCACCGGCGACCCCAAGGGCGTCGTCTTCTCCCACCGCTCGGTGTACCTGCACTCGATGCAGGTGAACATGGCCCAGTCCATGGGGCTCACGGACGCCGACACCAGCCTGGTCGTCGTCCCCCAGTTCCACGTGAACGCCTGGGGGCTGCCCCACGCGGCGCTCATGACCGGCTTCAACCTGCTGATGCCGGACCGGTTCCTCCAACCCGGACCGCTCGCCGAGATGATCGAGTCCGTCCGCCCGACGCACGCCGCCGCCGTGCCCACCATCTGGCAGGGCCTGCTCGCCGAACTGACGGCCAGACCCCGCGACGTCTCCACCCTCGGGCAGGTCACCATCGGGGGGTCCGCCTGCCCGCCCGCCCTGATAGAGGCGTTCGACGCACTCGGCATGCGGGTGTGCCACGCCTGGGGCATGACCGAGACCTCACCGCTCGGCACCATAGCCCGGGCCCCGGGCCACGCCGTCGGCACCGACGAGGAGTTCGGCTACCGCGTCACCCAAGGGCGTTTCCCGGCCTCCGTCGAAGCGAGGCTGCGCGGCCCGGACGGTGACACCCTGCCCTGGGACGGTCGGTCAGCGGGCGAGCTGGAGGTGCGCGGGCCGTGGATCGCCGGGGCGTACTACCCGGGGCCCGACGGGGAGCCGCTGCGCCCCGCCGAGAAGTTCAGCGAGGACGGCTGGCTCAAGACGGGCGACGTCGGCACCATCACGTCGGAGGGGTACCTCGCGCTGACCGACCGGGCCAAGGACGTGATCAAGTCCGGCGGTGAGTGGATCTCCTCGGTGGAGCTGGAGAACGCGCTCATGGGCCACCCCGAGGTGGCCGAGGCCGCGGTGGTCGCCGTCCCCGACGAGAAATGGGGCGAACGCCCCTTGGCCACCGTCGTCCTCAAGGAAGGCGCCACGGCCGACTTCGAGACCCTGCGCGCCTTCCTCGCCGAGAAGGTCGCCAGGTGGCAGCTCCCGGAACGGTGGAGCGTGGTGCAGACCGTGCCGAAGACGAGCGTCGGCAAGTTCGACAAGAAGGTCATCCGCAAGCAGTACGCGAACGGCGACCTGGACGTCACCCAGCTCTGACCCGGACGTCACCCAGGTCTGACGCGGACCGGCCGCGATCGCGGTCTCTTACGCCGAGTGGGGGTGTTTCACGTGAAACACCCCCACTCCCGTTCAGTTGGTGCCGATCCGGGCCAACAGATCCACGATCCTGCTCTGCACCTCAGCACTGGTCGACCGTTCGGCGAGGAACAACACGGTCTCCCCGGCCGCCAGCCGGGGCAGTTCCGTGTGGTCCACGGCAGCGGTGTAGACGACCAACGGCGTACGGTTCAACTGGCCGTTCGCCCGCAGCCAGTCGACGATTCCCGCCCGGCGACGCCGCACCTGCATCAGGTCCATCACCACGAGGTTCGGCCGCATCTGCGTGGCCAGGGTCACCGCATCGGCGTCCGTCACCGCCCGGGCGACCTGCATGCCCCGCCGCTCCAGCGTGGACGTCAACGCCAGCGCGATCTCCGGGTGCTCCTCGATCAGCAGCACGCGCGAAGGGTGCTGCTCGCTGTCCCTCGGGGCCAGGGCCTTCAACAGCACGGCCGGATCGGCCCCGTAGGCGGCCTCGCGCGTCGCCTGACCCAGCCCGGCCGTCACCAGCACCGGTACCTCGGCGGCGACAGCGGCCTGCCGTAGCGACTGGAGCGCGGTCCGGGTGATCGGCCCGGTGAGCGGGTCGACGAAGAGCGCGGCCGGGAAGGCGGCGATCTGGGCGTCCACCTCCTCACGGGAGTGCACGATGACCGGACGGTAGCCCCGGTCGCTCAGCGCCTGCTGGGTGCTCATGTCGGGGGCGGGCCACACCAACAGCCGCCGGGGGTTGTCGAGCGGTTCCGGGGGCAACTCGTCGTCCATCGGCCGCGGGTGCGGCTGATCGGCGATCTCCACGGCACCGCCCGGCCCGTCCAGCGGCTCGGGCCCTTCGGCGGCGTGCTGATCCGGTGCCCCTATGGCGTACGACCGCCCGGGCCCGGTGGCCGGGCCGGCGAGCCGCTGCGGCGCACCCGCCGGGGCGGACTGCTGGGGCGGCAGCGGTCGACCCGGGCCGTCCGGGCCGTCCGGCTCGTCGGCGAAGGCGTCCGGTCGCGTACCGAGCTTCCGTCGTCGCCCGGAGCCGTTCGCGGCGCCACTGCCGGCGGGCTGGCCCTGACCACCGGCGACCGGGGGCGCGGGTGGTGCCTCGGAGCTCGACCGGGCCACGGGAACTCCCTGCCCGAGCGTGCGCACGCTGAACGCGCGGCCCTGCGTGGCAGTGGCATGCGGGTCCTGGGCCCCAGGAGAGTCCGGCACCACCCGGGAGTCCCGGGCCGTACCGCTCTGAGCGCCACCGCTCTGGGTCTCCGTGCCCGGCGTCCGCGGGGGCGCCACCTGCTGCGGGGGCAGCGAAGCGCCGGGCGCCGGCGTTCCCCAGGTGGAACCGGTGGGCTGGGCCGGCTGCGCGGGGTGCCCGGCCGGCACCGGGTGGGTCCCCGGAACGGGCTGAGCGGGGGGCAGCGGTTGGCCGCCCTGAGCGGCGTGCGGCATCTGCACCGGCACGCCCGCGCCCTCGGTGGCCGTCGGCGCCTGCGGGACGTACGGCGGAGCGGCCTGGGACGGAATGCCCTGCGGCGGTACGGGACCGTCCTGCGCGCCGTGCGCACCGTGTGGGACGGCCACGGTGCTCGGATACCCGGCGACCTGCGGATGGGCGGGCGCGGGCAAGCCGTACGGGGGCGCGGCGGGACCCTCCTCGCCCGGCCGGGGCACCTCGACGTCCGGGCGTTCTTCCGGCGCCCCGCTCACCCCCGACCCCACGGCACGTCGCCGTCCGGTGGGCCGCTCGGTGGGATGGGGCTGGGGCGGGGTGTGCTCCTCGATCGGATCGTGCGGGGCGCCGCCCTGCTGCGCTGCCGGGTCGAAACCACCGCCGGGCACCCGCCGGTCGCGGCCCGCCTGGCCGGTGTACATGTGGTCCACGGGCCGGTCGGCTTCGGCCGGGGGCAGTGCGAAGGCGCTCCGCGGGCCTCCCTGGACCTCCTCCGCCGAGCCGTCGGCCGCGGGGGCGAGCGCGCGACGGGTTCGCCGCCCGTTCTGCTGCGCCCCGCCCGGCGGCACCGGCTGACCCGGGTGGCTCGGCTGACCGGGGTGGCCCGGGTGGCCCGAGAGGCCCGCCGGGTTCACGGGCTGCGGGCCGGACGGGTCAGCCGGTGCCGCCGGAGGCAGCGCGGGAACCCCGGCACCGCCGCCCTCCCGTCCGCCCGTCCCCGGTCCGGACCTGAGCGCCACCTGTGCGCCCTGGCCACCGGGCTGACCACCGCCCTGGCCGCCGGGCTGACCACCGCCCTGGCCGCCGGGCGGCACCTGTCCGAGTCCGGCCGGCCCGTTCGGGTAGCCCTCGACGGGGCTGTTGACGGGATGGTTGGCGGGAGGGTTGACGGGGGCGTGGACGGTGTCCTGGGCGCCGCTGGGTCGGCCGCGCCGACGGCCCGTGCCGTCCGTGCCGCCGGACGCCTGCGCCAGCGCGGCCCGTTCGTCCCGGTCGTCCGGCGTGGCCTCGGCGGCCCGGCGTCCACGGCGGCGTCCGGTCGGCGTCCCGTCCGCGCCGCCCTCCGCACCGTCGTCGGGCCTGCCGTGCGGAGGGGCGCCCTCCAGGAAGGCGTCGGTGGAGCCCCGGCGGGCCCGCCGCCGCCCCCCGCCGGTGCCGCCGTCGGTCGACCCCGAACCATCGGTGCCGCCGGCGGGCAGCCCGGACCCGTCGGAGCCGTCGACCCCGACCGGGTCGTGCGCGGGCTGACCGGCGGGCACCGCTCCGGCACCGCCGCCGATCGGCACTTCCAGGACGAACGCGCTGCCACCCGCCCCGGGCACCTCGTGCGTCTGGAGCACCCCTCCGTGGGCCCGCACGATGCCCCGGACGATCGGTTCGTGGACCGGGTCGCCGCCCCCGTAGGGTCCGCGCACCTCGATCCGTACGACCTCACCGCGCTGGGCGGCGGCGACGACGATCGTGGAGTCCATGTAGCCGTCCGCGGCGACCGGCGCGTTGCCGGTGGAGTCGACGCCCGCGACGTCCGCGACCAGATGGGCCAGGGCCGTGGCCAGCCGCTCGGGGTCGACCTCGGCCTCGATCGGCGGGGCGTGCACCGCGAACTGGGCCCGGCCCGGGCCGATCAGCTCCACCGCGCCGTCGACCCCGGCCGCGACGACGGCGTCCAGCATCACGGGCCGGCGCGTCAGCCGTTCGGCACCGCAGTCGAGCCGCTGGTAGCGCAGGACGTTGTCGACCAGGGTGGTGATCCGGGAGTACCCGGCGGCGAGGTGGTGCAGGATCTGGTTGGCCTCGGGCCACAACTGCCCGGCGTCGTCCGCGGCGAGCCCGGCCAGCTCGTGGCGCAGCTCGTCCAACGGGCCCCGCAGCGATCCGTCCAGCACGGCGAGCAACTGTTCGTAGCGGGCGCCCTGGGCCTCGTGGCGGTCCTGCTCCCGCTCGGCGAGCGCCGCGTACCGGTCCTTCTCGGCCGCGATCTCCTCCGCGTGCAGTTCCGCGTGCTCGGCGAGTTCCGCGGCCTGGCCCTCGCGCAGCCGCGCCAGCTCGGCCGTGTGCTCCCGCTCCGCCCGGTCCTTCTCCTGGGCCAGCGCGTCGTACGGCCTGCGGTCGGTGAACGTCATGACCGCGCCGACGAGCTGGTCGCCGTCGCGGACCGGCGCGGTGGTCAGGTCGACGGGGACCTTGTCGCCCTTCTTGGACCACAGGACCTGGCCGCGCACCCGGTGCTTGCGGCCGGACTTCAGGGTGTCGGCGAGCGGCGAGCCCTCGTAGGGGAACGGCTCGCCGTCATCGCGCGAATGGAGGACCAGGGTGTGCAGTTCCTTGCCGCCCAGGTCGTTCGCCCGGTAGCCGAGGATCTGCGCGGCGGCCGGGTTGACGAGTACGATCCGCCCGTCCAGGTCGGTGCCGATGACCCCCTCGGACGCGGCCCGCAGGATCATCTCGGTCTGCCGTTGCGAACGTGCCAGTTCCGCTTCGGTGTCGACGGTGCCGGACAGGTCCCGGACCACCAGCATCAGCAGTTCGTCACCCGTGTAGCCGTGCCCGTCGTACGCCTGTTGACCGTTCTCAAGATTCGCGGATGTGACCTCGACCGGGAACTCGCCGCCGTCCGTGCGGCGGGCGGTCATCCGCTTCGGCTTGGTGCGGCCACGGGGGTCCGTGGTCGCCGGGCGGCGCATCGAGCCGGGGATCAGTCGCGAATCGAACTCGGGAAGCAGGTCCAACAGCCCACGGCCCACCAGCGCAGTGCCCGGAGCCTCGAACGCTTCCAATGCGATGGTGTTCGCGTTGACGACGGTTCCGTTGGCGTTGACCAGTACCAACGCGTCCGGGAGAGCGTCGAGTATGGCTGCGAGGCGAGCAGCGCCTCGGGACGGCCTGCTGCTCACGAGACGCTTCCTCCCTGTTACGCATCCTGCCGACCACCGAGGCCATCTTGCCGCGCGGTCCGCAACGTGTCACGCCGGAGTCTACGACCCCGGGTTGCGCTCGCGACGGCGGATGAGGGGGAGTCGGCGCGCGGAGTGCGTGCGGGATCCGGTCCCCGTCCGGTGACCCCGGGCTGACCAGGGACGGCCTGCGCCGGGCCGCGTCGGGTGTTCGGCCGGATCCCGTCGCACCCGCTTCCCGAGGGCGTGTCAGGCCGGACCGGTGCCGGGCAGGACGGGCACCAGACCGTTCCACCGGGAGATCTCGCAACCGTCGGTCCGGGAGAACTCGGCGTCGACGTACCGGCCGTGCCACCGGCCGGTGATCCGGGCGGTGGCGTTCCCGCCGTGCTGGAGCGTGCAGACGGCGCCCGACGGCACGGGGGCGAAGGGGTCGCTCCCGTCGGCCGACAGGTCCGTGAGCCGGTCGCACGCCCGGGTGGCCTCCGGGTGGGTGCCGCCGGCCGGCCCGCACTCCAGGCGGTACGAGCCGTCGACGGCCCGCCCGGTGCCGGCCACCTCGACGGTGAGCCGGTCGGGCACGGCGAAGATCGGCGGCAGCGAGAGCTGCTCCAGGGGCACCTGCTCCAGGGAGACCCGGTCCAGGGCCTGGGCGGTGCCGGGGGCTGCGGCGAGCCCCGAGACGACGGTGAGGGCGGCTGCGGCGGTACGGAGGAGGCGCTGCGGCATGGGGGTCCTTCGGCGGTGCGGAAACGGTCCGGCGACGTGGCTGCCGGGCGGGGGTGGCCCGCCGGGTCTAACGCGCGGGGGCGGCACGGGTTGCGGACGCGCCCCGTCCGACGCTTCGGCCGCCGGTACGCACGCCGTGGTGACGGGACTGCGCGGGGCCTCCCGTAGGGGCCTCCGCGCGGCCTCCTGAAGGTGCCTCCGCACGGTCCGCACCGGGCCCGGACGAGGCTTTGCCCTGCGGGCGGCCCTCCTAGTACCGTAGGGGCCGATTGGTGACAGCCCGCTCGGCTGTGTCATCATCTGCACGCACCACTCGCGCTCGCGCGGGGGGTTGTGCGGGAGGCGTCGCCTAGTCCGGTCTATGGCGCCGCACTGCTAATGCGGTTTGGGCCTTAAAGCCCATCGAGGGTTCAAATCCCTCCGCCTCCGCACCGTGTATCCGAAGCCCCGGCCCCTGCGGCCGGGGCTTCGGCCGTTCCCGGGCGCCAGTACGGACCGCGCGGTACGCGCCGACCCCTTTTCGGCCCCCGGGCCGCTGTCAGGGGGCGCGGAGAGCGACCGTGCGCCCCTACCGTGGAACCGTAAAATCGCAGGTCAGGGCGGGTGTGCCTAATGGATTTCGCCTCACGGCGCCGGTCATGTAATGTTGTTCCCGCAACGCCGACCGGCCGACAAAGCCGGAGCGGAAGAGCGAAGAGCACAACAGAACACAAGCACTCGTAGCTTAACGGATAGAGCATCTGACTACGGATCAGAAGGTTGCAGGTTCGAATCCTGCCGAGTGCACATCGAGCTGAAGGCCCCGTGGATCAATCCACGGGGCCTTCGGTCTTTTCCTGTACGGGGTCGTGTTCACTTCAGGGCGCTGTGGACCTGGTGGAGGGTGGGGCGGTCGCCGGGGCGGTGGCTGAGCATGGCGTCGATGGCGTCGCCCAGCTTGCCGGGTGCACGTACGGGGCGTCGGCGGCCGTTCGCGACGGCTCGGCGTTGTACGGGGCGGGGCGCGTCGTCGGGGTACTCGACGGCTCGCCAGCCGGTGGCGGAGATGAGGAGGGCGGCGCCGAGCGCGTAGACGTCGGCCTCCGGGGTCGGCTCGGCTTCTCCGCTGGCGAGCACGCTGCGGGCGACCTCGGGTGCTTCGTAGTGGACGAGGCAGCCGTGGTACGGGAAGTCGTACGCGGTGGGTACGGGGCCGCCCCGGGCGAGGGCGAGGTCGATGAGGTGGGCTCGGCCGGGGGCGATGAGGAGGTGGGCGGGTTGTACGTCGCCGTGGACCCATCCGCGGGAGTGGAGATCGGCCAGCGCCTTGACGCAGGCCAGGGCGGTGTCGGTGTCGGGTTCGGTGGTCGCCTCGGGCTGTCGGTGGGGTGCCCAGTGGGTGTGGAGGTCGGTGCCCTCGCGCCACGGTTGGACGTTCCAGGTGCCGTGTTCCGAGGTGCCGGAGGCGGTGCCGTCGATGCCGAGGTGGGTGAGGACGGCGTGTTCGCGGGCGGGGGCGAGGGCGGTCCAGGGTTGGGCGGGCCAGTCGGGGGTGGCCTCGATCGGGTGCCCGAGCTTCACGGCGTGACGGCCGTGGGGGCTCGTGACGTCCCAGACGGTGGAGCCCCGGCGGTGGACGACCAGGCGGTGGGCCGTGGGGCGGAGCGTGTCGAGCACGGCGGTCGGGAGGTGCGGGGGCGCGTCGGACACGGGTTCGTTCCCTCCGGTCGGGCGGACGTGGTCGGCCACGGACTGTCGTGGCCGACCACGTGACTCATCACAGCCCCCGCGCGAGCTCACGAAGCTGGTCGGACGGCCGGGGGCTCATCGCGAGCAGGTCGGAAACGAGCTGCCTGACAGCAGGCTTGGCGCGGAACGCCTCGGGGAGCAGTTCACGGGCCCTGACCAGGGAGTCCACTGCCCGTTCGAGCTGGCGGCGTTGGGCGTGAGCCCTGGCGAGATCGAGGTGGAAGTGGGCCTGACGTTCCGGGGACAGGTCGGAGGCGTCCACGTTCTCGGCCGCCCTCAGGGCTACACCGGCATCACCCAGGTCGACGGCCACGGCGACCTCGTGGAGTGCGACATTGGTGGGCCCGAACTCCGTGTGGTGGTCGTTGCGTCCGTCGCCGATCCGCTCGGCGAACTGCTTCGCCTGACGGAGGTACGCGTAGGCGTCGTCAGCCCGGTTCAACCGGCCCGCGGCAAGGGCGCGCTGGAGGGTGAGGGCCCCGCGCACGGCAACGGCCTCGGGCTCGCCGTCCTCCGTGAGCGGTGCGAGCGCGTCGGCGGCGCTTCCCGATGCCCGAGCGGCCTGCTCGTAGTGTCGTGCCCCCAGGAAGACGATGCACAGCCGGAACTCTCCGGCCGCCATCAGAAGCGGATCGCCCGCGCGCTCGGCGGCCACCACGGCCCGGTCCACCGCGATCCAGGCGGCCTCGGGTTCGCCCACGCTCGCCAGCGCCGCACCACAGCCGTGGTACATCGTGGCCAACAACCGGAAGAGTCCTGGGCGCTCCTCAACGGAACCCGCACGCGTGGCCCACTCCAGACGAGGGATCAGCGCCTCCAATAGTTCGGCCAAGTCGGCGTAGTCGCCCCGATGCGTGAGTTCCCAGGCGTGCTCGACATCTGCCTGCAGAGCCTGGATGTCGGGTGGGCGCGGTTCGGCGAGGGTCGTCGCCTGCAACGAGTGCGCCGTGCTCAGCACGAGCCGCAACTGGCGCGCCCCTGGGGACTCCCCGGCGGCGGCTGACGCGACGACGGGCGCTTCCGCGGCCAACTCGGCGACGGGCACGTCCAGGACTTCGGCGACCTTCTCCAGGACCGTCATCCGGTCGACGCGGCGAACGCCCCGCTCCACCTGGGACACCCAGGCCTCGGACCGGTCGAGCAGGCCGGCGAACTCCTTCTGCGACAGCCCTCGTCGCTTGCGGTGGGACGCGATCTTCCGGCCGAGCGCCGTCTCGTACTCAGTGCTCATCGGGGACACCCTTGCCCGACACGAAGTCCAGGCGGTCCACCTGGGTCGAGACGAGGAACCGTTCCCGTGTCGCAAGGAACTCCCGCACGTAGTGCTGGGCCTCGTGCTCCTCGAAGGCGGTGACGTCTCGGTACAGCTCGTAGAAGATCCGCTCCAGCGGTCGGCCGTCAACACGGTGCACGGTGTAGACCACCGTTCCTGGTTCGTTCGTACGAATCTGCTCCCCGGTCCGTGCGACCAGCTCGTCGAATGAGGCCGCAGCGTCCTCGTCCTTGCAGGTGAACCGCACCATCAGCCCGTACATCCCGGGCCCCTCTCTCGTCGGCGAAGCGGCCGGGCACCGGCCTACGGCGAACGCTAAGCGGCGTCCATCCGCACGAAAAGTCAGACCACGTACTTTCGGTATCCGTATTCAGAGTACGGTACTGGTACTAAATATACGGCTTACGGATTGCCGTGTCAGTCGTGTGCCTGTCGGGCTTTGCGGAGCCGCAGGTCATGAGGGATGGAGGACGCACCATGCCGACTCACCGACGCACCTTCACCGGCCTGCCTCAGGAGATCGGCCATGCGCGCCGCTGGGCCCGGTCCGTTCTTGGCGGCCATCCGTGCACGGACGACGCCCTGCTCGTCGTCACCGAGTTGGGCACCAATGCGATCGCGCACACCGCCAGCCGGGGAGGCAGCTTTCTGCTGGCCGTCAACTGTTCCGAGACCACCGTCACTGTCACCGTGACCGACTCGGGCGGCACCAGCGCGCGCCCGCACGTCGAGCATCCGGACGACGAGGCTTCCGGCGGTCGGGGCTTGGCCCTGGTCACTGCCTATGCGACCCGGGTGCGCATCAGGGGAGACCGTCGCGGTCACACGATCACCGTGGAACTCTGCGCCAAAGCCTCAGAGTCTGTGGTGCGTTGACCGCGGGGGCGGGCCGCGCCCGCCCCCGTGTCAGTGGGGCCCGGTAGCGTCGAGGGGTGACGTGGTGGAGTACCGGGGTGCGGTGGGACGCGGGGGCGGGTCGGCCCGTGCTCGGGTGGCGGGGGGATTGCGGCGCCGCCCGGGAACGCGCGCTGCGGTACGGGGAGGTGTTGGGGTTCCGGGCCGTGGGCGCCCGGCGTTGTGCGGGGGTCTGGCGGGGCGGGCGGTGGGTGGACTGCGCGGGGGCCGCGGTGCTGGGAGGGCGGACGACCCGGGCCCAGTGTCCGGAGTGCGCTCGGCTCGACCGGGTGCGGTCCGTCGCCGCCGACACCTACGTGGACGACCCCCGCCCGTACCGGGTGTACCTCGCCTGGTTCGGGGACGGCCTGGTCAAGGTGGGGATCACCCGGGTCGAACGGGGGTCGGCCCGGTTGCTGGAGCAGGGTGCCGTCGCGTTCGCCTGGCTCGGGTCCGGACCGCTCATGGCCGCGCGGCGGACGGAGGAGTTGTTGCGGGCCGCGCTGGGCGTGCCGGACCGGATTCCGTACGACCGCAAGCGTGCCGTGCGGGCCGAGTTGCCCGCGGCGGAGGTCCGGGCGGGCGCGTTGCGGGGGGTGCACCGGGTCGCGGTGGGGCTGCCGGGGTGGCCCGATTCGCTCCAGCGGGCCGCGGAGTGCGTGGTCGTGGACCACGGCGGGGTCTTCGGGCTCGCCGGGCTGCCTCCGGCGACGGCGGTGGTCACCGAACTGCGGGACGGCGGGGTGGTGCGGGGGACCCTGCTCGCCGCCGCGGGCCCCGATCTGCACCTCCTCGTGAACAGTTCCCGTACTCGTACGGGTGCCGGCCGCGGCACCGGTGTCGTCGTGGTGGACGGCCGGTTGATGGCGGGGTGGGAACTCGTGCGGGACGACGGGGGAGAAGGAGACGGTGGGGCTGGCGGGGTGGTGAGTGTGCCGGTGCGGGACGTGTCGGCCGTGCAGGGCGGATTGTTCTGAGCGGACCGTTCTGCGTGGGGCGCCGTGGGGCTCCGTGGGCAGCTGGCCGCGGACGACCGGGGGATTCTCAGGGTTTTCATAGATCGGGCACAGTCGTCTTTCAGGGCTCGGCGCCAGGGTGGCCGTCATGACCGCCACCCAGGAACGCACGGACATGCTGCGGCCGGCCGGAAAGCCGGTCCGGGTGCTCGTCGTCGATGACGATCCGTCCCTCACCGAGCTGCTGTCGATCGCCCTGCACAGCGAGGGGTGGCGAATACGCAGCGCCGCCGACGGACAGGGCGGGCTACGGGCCGCCCGGGACTTCCGGCCCGACGCGGTCGTCCTCGCCGTGGCGCTGCCCGATCTGGACGGCCTCTCGGTCCGGGCCAGATTGCGGCAGGAGCACCCCGGTGTGCCGGTGCTGTTCCTCACCGCCAAGGACTCCGGGCCGGACCGGATCGCGGGCCTGACGGCCGGCGGCGACGAGTACGTCACCAAGCCGTTCGGCCTGGAGGACGTGGTGGGCCGGCTGCGCGGGCTGATCCGGCGGGCGGGCGTGATGGGCTCGTACGGCGGTTCCGTGCTGGTCGTGGGGGACCTGACCCTGGACGAGGACAGTCACGAGGTGGCCCGGGGCGGCACCGCGATCCACCTCACGGCGACGGAGTTCGAGCTGCTCCGCTATCTGATGCGCAACCCGCGCCGGGTGCTCAGCAAGGCGCAGATCCTGGACCGGGTCTGGAGTTACGACTTCGGAGGGCGGGCGAACGTCGTCGAGCTGTACATCTCGTACCTGCGGCGGAAGATCGACGCCGGGCGGGAGCCGATGATTCACACGCGCCGCGGCGCGGGATATCTGATCAAGCCCGCCGTCCCGCTGTGACCCCCGCTTCCGCCACTTCACCCCCAGCCCTCCTGAGCTGCGGAAACGCCGAACGACAAAATGCCTTGTACGGCGTATAGCGAAGTGTTCTACAGTGTACGACGATTGAGACGTACGCTGTAGAAGGAGTGAGCGGATGACCATGCGATCCCCCGAGGTGTCCCAGGGGCACCCCCAACGGTGGCTGATCCTCGGGGTGATCCTGCTGGCCCAGCTGACCGTGCTGCTCGACAACACCGTCCTGAACGTCGCCATCCCCTCGCTGACGCGCGAGCTCGACGCCTCCTCCGCCGACATACAGTGGATGATCAACGCCTACTCCCTGGTGCAGTCCGGGCTGCTGCTGACCGCCGGCAGCGCGGCCGACCGCTACGGGCGCCGGAAGTTGCTCATCGCCGGACTCGCGGTCTTCGGCGTCGGTTCGCTCACGGCGGGGCTCGCCCAGAGCTCCGGACAGCTGATCGCCGCACGGGCCGGGATGGGGGTCGGCGGAGCGCTGCTGATGACGACCACCCTGGCCGTCGTCGTGCAGATCTTCGACGACTCCGAACGGGTCAAGGCGATCGGGCTCTGGTCGACCGTCAACTCGCTCGGCTTCGCCGCGGGGCCGCTCATCGGCGGGATCATGCTGGACCACTTCTGGTGGGGCGCGATCTTCCTGATCAACATCCCCGTCGCGCTGATCGGCCTGTGGGCCGTGGTCCGGATGGTGCCGGAGTCCAAGAACCCGCAGGGCGACCGGCCCGACCTGGGCGGCGCGGTCCTGTCGACCATCGGCATGACGGGCGCCGTCTTCGCCATCATCTCCGGGCCGGAACACGGCTGGACCTCCGGCCGGGTCCTCGTCTCGGCCGCCATCGGGGTGCTGGTGCTGGGTGCGTTCGTGCTGTGGGAGCTGCGGGCGCCCTACCCGATGCTCGACATGCACTTCTTCCGCAACCAGCGGTTCGTGGGCGCCATCGCGGGCGCGGTGCTCGTTTCGTTCGGTCTGGGCGGCTCGCTGTTCCTGCTGACCCAGCACCTCCAGTTCGTCCTCGGCTACGGGCCGTTGGAGGCCGGGATGCGGACCGCCCCGCTGGCGGTCACCGTGGTGCTGCTCAACCTCACCGGGCTCGGCGCCCGCCTGGTGCCCAAGCTCGGCACCCCCGCGACCATCCTCAGCGGCATGTCCCTGCTGGCCGCCGGGCTCGCCTCGGTGGCCCTGCTGTCCGGCGGTGCGGACGGCACGTACGCGGGGGTGTTCCTCGGTCTCGTGATGATGGGCGCGGGCATCGCGATGGCGATGCCCGCCATGGCGAACGCCCTGATGAGCGCCATACCGCCGGCGAAGGCCGGGGTGGGTGCCGGCATCAACGGCACCATGGCCGAGTTCGGCAACGGGCTGGGGGTCGCGATCCTCGGCGCCGTGCTCAACGCCCGCTTCTTCGCCCTGGTGTCGGTGTCGGCGGCCTCGCTGCCGGCCGCCCTCGCCGCGGCCGGGTCGGCGCAGGAACGGCGGGAGATCGCCGACGCGTTCGCCTCCGGACTGGAGACCAGCCAACTGGTCGGCGCCGCGGCCGTGTTCCTCGGCGGGCTGCTGGCGGCGGCGCTGCTCCGGCGCGCGGAGCGGACCCAGCCGGTGGCCCCCGCGCAGGCCCCCGTACCGGTCCTCGACGCGGACCCCGCATCCGGGGCGCCGCAGGGTGACGGTGCGGTCGACGCCGGCGGTGCGGACGGTGCGGTCAAGGGGAGTGGGGCCGCGAGGACCGGGTGACCCGCGCCTACCATGCGTCAGCGGGCGTCGTGCGCGGCGCCCGCTGACGGTGCGCGGTGTGCGGGTGCGGAGGGGGCCGGTGCTCACGGGTCCCGGGACGGAGAGAGGTGCGCGATGGGGAAGAGCGACGACCGGGGCGGACGGCCGGCGCGATCGAGCGTTTGGCTGCTGGACGACGGGCGGCGCCAGGCTCCGTCCCGCCGCGGCGCCCATCCGTCCCCGTCCGGACTGGACCGGGACGTGATCACCCGGACCACCGTACGACTGCTGGACCAGGACGGGCCGGCGAAGTTCTCGATGCGCCGACTGGCCGCGGAGCTGAACGTCACGGCGATGTCCGTGTACTGGTACGTCGACACCAAGGACGACCTGTTGGAGTTGGCCGTCGACGCCGCCTACGGTGAACTGCGACTGCCCGAGGTGCCCGAGCCGGGGGCGGTCGAGGGGGCGTCCGTCGACTGGCGCGCACTGCTGCGGGCCACCGCGGGCGAGTACCGCGGGCTGCTGGTGCGCCACCCTTGGCTGTCCGCGCTCGCCGGGCACTTCCTCAACATCGGCCCGCGGTCGCTGGAGTTCTCCCGTACGGTCCACCAGATCATCCGGTGGACGGGGGTGCCCGCGTACGGGCAGACGGGGGCGATCTCGGCGGTCTTCCAGTTCGTGTACGGATTCGGAACCATCGAGGGTCACTTCCGGCAGCGGTGCGCGGAGGCGGGGGTGAGCCAGGACGAGTTCCACCGGGAGGCGATGCGGACGATCGCCGGGACGCCGAGCGCCGCCCCGATGCTGGACGACGTGTCGGAGATGATGGCGGCGCGCGCGGGGGACACCGTCGAGGAGATGCGGGAGGCGGACTTCGTCTTCGCGTTGGAGCTGCTCGTCGCCGGGATCGAGGCGATGGCCGCCCGTGGACGCGGCGGGGCCGGGGGGGACGCCGCCCCCTGACCGTGACGCCCTCGACCGTTACGCCTTCTCTGACGGGACCGGCGCCGGGGCGGCGGACACCGAGGCCGCCCCGCCGTGGGGCTCCGCGTCGGACCTGCGGCGTCCCTTGAGCGGCACCTCCTTGATGAACAGCGTGATCAGGAACGCCAGTGCGGCCAGCGGGGCGGAAAGCAGGAACACGTCCCCGATCCCGTGCCCGTACGCGCCCTCGACCACGTTCCGCACGGGTTCCGGTAGCGCGTCGAAGTCCGGGATGCCGCCGCCCTCGGTGCCGCCGTGGCCGAGGCGGGCGCCCTCGGGGCCGAGTGCGGTGAGGCCGTTGCGGGTGTGTTCGCTGACCCGGTCGGCCATCACCGCGCCGAGTGCGGAGACGCCGACCGCGCCGCCGAGCGACCGGAAGAACGTGACCACCGAGCTGGCGGCGCCCAGGTCTTCGGGGCCCACCTGGTTCTGGGTGCACAGGACCAGGTTCTGCATCATCATGCCCAGGCCGAGTCCCGTCAGGGCCATGTGCAGGGCGAGGTACGCGTACGGGGTGTCGTGGCGCATCGTGCCCAACAGCCCTAGGCCGGCGGTGAGGAGGACCCCGCCGGAGACGAGCCACGCCTTCCACTTCCCGGTCCGGGTGATGATGAGCCCCGACGCGGTCGAGGAGACGAACAGTCCGGCGATCAGCGGGATCGTCAGCACCCCGGACATCGTCGGTGACTCTCCCCGCGCGAACTGGAAGTACTGGCTGAAGAACACCGTCCCGGAGAACATCGCGACCCCCACGAACAGCGAGGCGAGCGAGGCGAGGGTGATCGTCCGGTTCCGGAACAGGCGCAGCGGGATGACGGGCTCCGCGGCCCGGGTCTCCACCAGCAGGAAGGCGGCGCCGAGCAGCAGCGAACCGGCGACCATCACCGCGGTCTGCCAGGACCACCAGGCGTAGGCGTCGCCGGCGAAGGTGACCCACACCAGCAGCAGGGAGATGGCGGCCGAGACGAGGAACGCGCCGGTCCAGTCGACCTTGACGTCCCGCTTCACCACGGGCAGCCGCAGGGTCTTCTGGAGCAGGACGAGCGCCAGTAGGGCGAACGGCACCCCGACGTAGAAGCACCAGCGCCAGCCGAGCCACGGGGTGTCGGTGATGACTCCGCCGAGCAGCGGGCCGCCGACCGTGGCCACGGCGAAGTTGGCGCCGAGGTAGCCGCTGTAGCGGCCCCGTTCGCGCGGGGAGATCATCGCGGCCAGCACGATCTGGGCGAGTGCGGACAGTCCGCCGACGCCGACGCCCTGGACGATCCGGCAGGCGATCAGCATGCCCGGGCTCTGCGCGAGTCCGGCGACCACCGATCCGGCCACGTAGATGACCAGGGATATCTGGACCAGCAGCTTCTTGGAGAAGAGGTCGGCGAGCTTGCCCCACAGCGGGGTCGCCGCGGTCATGGCGAGCAGGGCCGCGGTGACGACCCAGGTGTACGCGCTCTGGCCGCCGCCGAGGTCGCCGATGATCTGGGGCAGGGCGTTGGTGACGATCGTGGACGACAGGATCGCCACGAACATGCCGAGCATCAGGCCCGACAGGGCCTCCATGATCTGCCGGTGGGTCATCTGCGGTTGACCGTCGTCGGCCCCGTCGCCGGCCCCGGCCCGGGCCCCCGGGGGGCTTGCTCCTTCGCCGCTCCGCACCCCGGACGGTGTGGTCGTCGCCATCTGCGTGCCCGTGCCTGTTCTCTCGTTGGGTGGTGCGTGCTCGGCGGGGTTCATCCGGACACGGGCCGTTCCCCGGGGTGCGGATGGCGTCCGGAGGGGGCGCGGCAGTCACCGAAGCCGGTGCGGAGCCGGGCGAGCAGGGCGGTCAGTCGGGTGACGTCCTCGTCGGACCAGTCGCTCAGCCGGTGGGCGAGGGCTCCGGTGCAGCGTTCGCGCAGGTCGTCGAGTTGGGCTTCGCCGGACGGGGTGAGTCGCAGCAGGCGCGAGCGTCGGTCGTCCGGGTCGGGTGCGCGGTCCACCCAGCCGCGTTCGGTGACGTGGGCGACATGACGGCTGGTCACCGAGACGTCCACGGAGAGGAGTTCGGCCAGTCGGCTCAGTCGCATCTCGCCCTCGCGGGACAGTACGTGCAGCACGGTGGCCGCCCCCGGTGGGCACTGGGCGGGCAGCGCACGGGCGAGCCCCCGGTTCACGGCCCCCACGGCGTTCAGCTGCCGGACCAGTTCCGCGTACGCGGACCGTGCGGCCATGACCCTCCCCTTTCGTTGCTTAGAGCAACCATAAGGGGTAATTGGTTGCCGCAGGCAATGTAAGGGTCATGGGGCGGCTAAAAACCTGGCAAACGCCTGAGCGGGAGGGGAAAGCCGCAGGTGGGAGGGGTGCGAGGGGATGGGCACTGTGGTGGGGAGTCGGCCGGGGGGCTCGGCTCGGCGCGGACCGGTCGGCGGAGTGGTCGGTGAAGCGGCCGGTGAAGTGGTCGGTGAAGCAGCGGTGGACCGGTCGGCGGGTGGTCGACCGACCGGCCGGGAGGCCACCCCGCCCTTGGGGGAGCTGCCCGAATTCGGCTAGTGTCCTGCCCCATGGCACAGAACCCCCAAGCCCCACAAGGCCCCCAGGGCGGACACGACCCCGCGGGCAACACCCAGATGTTCCGCGCCTTCGTCGACGAAGGCGGCACCCCCCAGGTCTCCGCCCAGAGCTCCGGTTCGTCCGGGCCCCGGGTCGGTCTGATCCTCGGCGTCGTCGTGGCGATCGCCGTCCTCGCGGGCGTCGCCTGGCTGGCGCTGGGCTGATCCTCCCCGAGCGGATCGGAGCGGATCGGCACGACAACGAGCGCGCGCCCGTCCGACGCGGCCCTCAGGGTGTCTATAATAC
>NZ_JBHXEN010000026.1:0-3090 GCF_042724695.1 Streptomyces sp. NPDC127068
GCGTGCCGCCCCCGTGGGTCCGCGCGGCGGCCCGCGCCGGGTGGCGCCCGGGGGGGGCGCGCCGGGCCGCGGGCCGCGGCGCGTGCGCGCGCGGTCAGTCGCAGGTGACCTCGTCACGCGGCGTGTAGCGGGTGTGGAACGGTTCCCGCTTCACCTCCACGCCGTCGTTGCGGAAGATCCGCTCCACGGTGACGTCGAATCCCTCCAGCGGGGTCTGCGGCTGGCAGTCCTTCTCCGCGCCGGGCCGGGTGCCGGGCTCCTTGATGTTCGTCCGGGGGCCCTTGCTGGCCTCCACCGAGTCGTACTTCTTGGTGCCGAGGAAGGTCACCGTGATCGAGGTGTCGGTGGAACTCGTCAGGATGTGCAGGGCCTTGCCGGAGTCGTTGGCGAACTTGAGGTCCAGACTGCCCCAGGCGACGGTGGCCTCCCGGCCCTCCGGATAGCGCTCGATGTAGAAGGAGTGCGCGCCGTACTCCACGGGCTTGACCCCGGCGAAGAAGATGGCGTTGAACATCGCGGTGGCCACCGTCGACACGCCGCCGCCGGACGCCTTGGTGTACTTGTCGTTGAGGATGATGATCCCGTCGACGAACCCGTTCTCGGTCGTCCGCTCGCCCACGGTGTCGTTGAAGCTCCAGGTCTCGCCCGGCATGACCGTCGAGCCGTTGATGAGCTCCGCGGCCCGGCCGATGTTCTTCGTCCGGTACGCGGCCTTCTCGAAGTTCGCGGTGAACGACGACACCTTCTCCGTCAACCCGAGCTCGGGGAGCTTCGCGCGGGTCAGCGTCGGCTGCTTCTTGACCGTGGCCACCTCGCCGGTGCGGGCGGCCCCCGACTCGGTCAGCAGGGGGACGACGGCCTTGGTCAGTGCCTCGGACGTGACCTTCTGGCCGGGGGTGCCGTCCGTGGCCACGGTGACCCGGTCGCCGTCCAGCCGCAGGGTCGCGTCCTTGGGCTCGGTCGTGACCGCGTCCACGGCGGCGGCGGCCACTGCCGGATCCTTGAACAGGCCCTTGCCGTCGAGCTCGGGCTGGAGCCGGTTCTTGTCGTCCGGGCGCATGCTGAGGTGTTTGCTCAGCGTGGCCGGAGTGAGGGTGATCCGTCCCTCGTCCGTGGTGAGGACGATCGGCGCGGAGAGGGCGGGCCGGGCGAACTCGCGCATCGCGCGTTCCGTCTCGGCCGCGCCGACCCGTGGTGCGCTCTCGCGCACGGGCAGGGTGACGGTCTCGGGCTCCGGCGACAGGTAGGCGTCGCGCAGCAGGTCGACGGACTCGTCGACGTTCAGGGACAGCCCGGTGCGGGCCGGGACGGCCTTCGGGGCACCCTTGTCGAAGGTGACCGCTCCCTCACGCACCGTACGGTCGTGCTTCTCCGCCAGGTCCT
Organism: Streptomyces sp. NPDC127068; assembly: GCF_042724695.1. Lineage (NCBI taxonomy): Bacteria > Bacillati > Actinomycetota > Actinomycetes > Kitasatosporales > Streptomycetaceae > Streptomyces > Streptomyces sp. NPDC127068. The sequence continues at coordinate 1,384 of NZ_JBHXEN010000026.1, forward strand.
GCACGGCCTGACGGGTCCGGTCCTCGTCGATGCGCACCACCGGATCGACCGGACCGCCGTCCGACGCGAAGAGGTTGCCGATCACCGTGAACGGGCCCTTGCCCGACCTGGTGGCATCGGCGGCGGTCTCCTCGGTGTCCACCCGGAAACCGGCCGCAGCCGGTGCCACCCGGTCGGTGCCGTCCCCGACGGTCACGTCGATCGGCGCCGTGGTGACCGTCCGGAGCTCCCGGTCGAGCTTCTGCCGGGCCTCGCCCTGCTCCAGCCCTCCGATGTCCACCCCCAGGACGCTCGTCCCGGTGGGCGCTTCCTCGGCCGTGAGCAGCAGGCCGGTGAGGTAGAGCGCGCCCGTTCCGAGCACGGCGGCGCCGCCCACGGCGGCAGCGGGATGTATTCGGCGGCGCATGGAACTCCCCGGGATGGCCGGCACGGAAACGGCCGGGACGCGGCCCGGCCGGTGCGATGGTACTCACGACCCTACCGTGCCAAATATAGTCAAATGGTAAATGGCTGGAAGGGGCCGCTAGCCGGCTGATGATCGACTGCGCAGCGACCGCCGCCGGCCGTCGGGCCCGCCCCCGTCGAGCCGGGCCCGACTCCGGGACGCCCGGTCCGCAGACCGCAACGACGCCCCGGACCCGGCTCACTGGTGCGGGACCACCGCCACGGGGCAGCGGGCGTGGTGGAGGGCCGCATGGGCCACGGAGCCGATGAGCCCGCCGGTCGGGGTGTAGCGGGCCCGCCGGCCCACGACCAGGAGCTCCGCACCGGTCGACGCGGCGAGCAGGACCTGCCCGGCGCTCCCGATCTCCACGTGTTCCACCACGGGCACCTCGGGGAAGCGCTCCCGCCACGGCGCGAGCACCTTCCGTAGTTCCTCGCGCTCCAGCGGCTCCAGGCCGCCCGCCTCATCGGTGCGGTGCAGGAACTCGCGGCTCAGCGCGTGCAGCGGCGGCAGGTTCCACGCCCGCACGGCCCGCACCGGGACACCTCGCGCGGCGGCGGCGGCGAAGGCGAAGCCGAGCGCCGGGTCGCTGTCCTCGGCGGTGCCCTGCTGACCGACGACGACCTCCCCGCTCGGGCGGGGGCCGTCCTCGGTGGCGCGCACCGAGACCACGGGCCGGGTCGTGTCGGAGATCACCCGCTGACCGTGCGATCCGAGCAGGAAACCCAGGACCGGACCCTGGGCCCGGGATCCGAGCACCAGCATCTCGGCGTCACGCGCCGCGGCGAGCAGTGCCGGAACCGGCGCTTCGGGAAGCACCTCGGTGGTGACCGACAGTTCCGGGCGCCCGTCCGCAGCCCGTGCACCCGCCTCGGAGACCACCTGTGCGGCGGCCCGGTCCAGCGCGTCGTCCCCCTCGATCACGGGGAAGTCGCGCGGCTCCCACCACGGTGCGTGGACGATCCGGAGCGGGAGCCGCCGCAGGGACGCCTCCCGGGCCGCCCAGTCGACGGCTGCTTCACTCGCCGGTGAGCCGTCGACCCCGACAGCGATAGCGCGGGTCATCTGCCATGCCTCCTCGTGACGCGACGGAGCGGCGACGTCACCGCTCCGTGCCCCAGCCTTCCGCACCTGCCGGAGCCGGGGCAGGGCCGATCGTCCCGAGAACGGTGCCCGCTTTCCTGCGAGGGGGCCGGAGACCGCCGGGCCGGGGTCCGGCCCCCCCGGCGGGGGCAGGTGGTTAACGTCCATGACGGCCCCAC
>NZ_JBHXEN010000026.1:3100-38027 GCF_042724695.1 Streptomyces sp. NPDC127068
CTCCGACCCCCCCCGGCCCCCCCCCGTCCCCCCCGGGCGGGCGCGGGGGCTGGCCCTTTGGCCCCGATACGGGTCCCGGTTTCCCGGTGGGGGGCCGGCACCCGGCTGGGGGGGCCCCGGGCCCCACGGGCGGGAGCAGGTGCTACACGTCCTTGCCGGACCCTCCTCGCTGGTTGGCGATCTTGATCGTCACGGTCTCACCGGCGTTCGCCTCCGTGATCACGATCGGGTCGCTGACCGGGTTCTCGGGCAGGGCGTACCCCTCGGGGACGTCGGTCTCCCGCACGTAGTACGTTCCGGGCGGCAGCCCGTCGAAGAGGCACAGCCCGGCGGAGTCCGTGGAGCAGCCCAGGCCCTCGCGGGTGTCGGCGGGGGTGGAGCCCGACGGCCGGGTCTGGAGGCCCGGGACGCCGTTGCTCTCCTCCCACAGTTCGAAGACCGCGCCGGCCAGCGGACGGCCGTTCTTCGCATCGGTCTTCTCGACCTTGACGCTGCTCTCCGCCACCGGAGTCCGGCTGTTCTCGGCGGTGACGGTGACGCCCTCTTCGGCGTTCTCCTCCGTCAGGACGAGTGGACCGAAGGTGGGGTCGGCGGGGAGGTCGTAGCCGGGTGGTGCGCCGGTTTCGTGCCAGTAGTAGGTGCCGGTTTCGACGGTGCGGGTGCATTGGCCGTTGGCGGGGGTGGTGCAGGTGGTGCCGATCCGGGTGTCGGGGTCGCCGCCGGTGGTCTGGAGACCGGGGGCGCCGTTCGTCTCCTCCCACAGTTCGAAGACCGCACCCGCCAGGGCGGCACCGGAAGCGGCGTCGGTCTTGGTCACGGTGACCGCGCCGGTCACCGGGGCCGGGGGAGTGACCACTTCCGCACGACAGCTCGGCGCGCACCCGGGGTCCTCGGTGCCGGCTCCCGGAGTGACGGTCACCGTGTTCGTGAGGTCGCCCGAGGCGTCGGCTTCCGGGGTGCCCGTGATGACGAAGGTCACCCTGCCGCCCGCGGACACGTCCACGGTGGTGTCGACGTCCCCGGTGCCGGACGCGTCGGTGCAGGCGCTCGCCGCACCTTCGGCCTCGCACGTCCAGGTGACGTCCGTCAGCGACGCGGGCAGCGGATCGACCACCCGGACGGCGTGCGCGTCCTGGGGGCCGGCGTTCGCGACCGTCACGGTGTAGGTCAGCGGTCGGCCCGGGGCGTAGGTCGGGGAGTCAGCGCTCTTGGTGACGCTCAGGGCGACGTCGGCGCAGCGGGTCGGGTACAGGGTCTGCGGCTCGCGGGTCTCGTGGATCCAGGCGCCGCCACCGTCGTAGATCAGGGTGTCGGACGGCGTGTGGGTGTCGCCGACCGTGACGCGCGGACCGCAGGGGCTGCCCCAGTCGTTGTTCCCGCGCTGGCCGACCTCCTGTTTGGTGACGGTCACCGGGGTGGTGTCCCGGGCGTCGACGGCGACGTTCCCGCCGATCATGTCGTTGTCCGTGTTGCTGTCCTGGCCCGTCTCCGCGTTGGTGAAGGCGCGGATGGCGACCGAGTCCTTCGGGAAGACGTTGCCGCGCACCAGGACGGTGTCCCGCAGGACGCGCCAGGTGCCTTCCTTCTCACCGAGTTGGATCATCGGCCCGGGCCCGGTGAACACGTTGCCCAGGACGTCGATGCCGGACGACGAACGCGACTGCTGCTCCTCGGGGGTGTTCGGGAACGTCCCCGGGTCGAGGTTCTCCAGTGCGGTGCCCGCACGGACGGCCGCGGAGTTATCCGCCAACGGGCTGAACGAGATCTCGTTGTCGGTGACGGTCACGTGATGGGCCGGGACCGCGTAGACGACGTAGGCGGCGGGCCCGCCGCGCACGGTGTTGCGGAGGTAGTCGAGCGTGTCCCCGCCGTACGGGAACAGGACGCCGGTGGGGTTGTCGGTGAGCTCGTTGTCGACGAACGTGATGTCGCTGCTGTTCTGGACGACGTCCAGTCCGTCGGCGCTCGCGGACGGGTTGATGGTCAGGTTGGCCACGCCCTCGTTGTCCGTGAAGGTGCTGTCCTGCACGGTCAGGCGCTTGACGGACTCGGTGTACGTGGCCCACCAGTCGATGCCGCGGACCGTGGCGTTGGTGACGGTCACGTCCGTCGTCATGTCCCAGTAGAAGGCGTTCGCACCGTCGGTGAAGGTCGAGTCCAGGACCGTGATGTGGTCCGAGTAGTAGAAGCGGATCGCGGCCGAGCCCCGGCGTGCGTCGTCGGGGTTCCCGTAACCCGTGACGGTCACCCCGCTGATCACCACGTCCGTGTTCTCGTACCCGCCGATGCCGATGCCACCGCCGCCGGCTGCTCCGGCGACGAGGTCCAGCCGGGTGCCGCTGACCCGGAAGCCCGTGTTGTTCGCCACCATGATGCCGGTGGCGACACCGGTGAGGGCGCCCCCGGTCACCACGGGGCCGGTCAGGGGGTGTCCCGACGTGCGGACCCAGACCTGTCGGATGCCCGTGCGCAGCCCGCTGATGGTCGGGTTGTCGACGGTGACCGAGGTGGAGCGGGCCAGGTCGACGCCGATGCCGACGCTGTCCGGCGCACCGGAGACCGTCACGTCCGTGAGCTCGGCGCCGGTGGTCGCCCCGAGGCTGATGCCCGTGGTGCCCACCTCGGAGACGGTCACCCGCGTCAGTCGGGGGCCGTCTCCCGTCGTGGCCGCGGCGGTGGCGATGCCGTAGACGTATCCGGTGACGGAACTGTCGGTGATGACGACGCCGGTGGAGCCGCTCAGGTTGATGCCGTAGGAACCGGCCAGTGAGGTGCCCGTGACGTGCACCTCGCTGAAGGACGCTCCGGTCGTCTTGCCGGTGAGCACGCCCTGCTGGTTCGCCTCGATGTCCACCCGGGTGAACTGAGGACCGGTGCCGCTGGCCGCCGTCGACATGAAGAAGCCTCGGGTGACTCCGGTGATCTCCGTGTCGCGCACCACGACGGAGGTGGAGTTGCCGGCGTTGATGCCGGTGGAGACGCCGTTCGTGGCGTTGTCACCGTTGTCGAACACGTAGTTCTCGACGGTCCTGCCGGTCGCCGGGGTGCCCGCGAAGGTGATGCCGGTGATGCCGGCCAGATTCGTCGGGTTGGTGAGGTGGATGCCGTTGAGCACGGTGTTCGCGGAGGTCGCCGCGACCGTCACCACCGTCTTGTTCGCGGCGGTCGGTTCGAAGGTGACGGCGCTGGCGGTCAGCCCTTGGCCGGTGACCGAGAACAGCGCGGTGACCACCGAGTCCGCGGCGCTGGTGAGCGTCACCTGACGGGGTACGACGATCGTCTTGGTGAACACGTAGCTGTCGGGAACGAGGTGGACGGTGTCCCCGTCGGCGGCCGCGTTCAGCGCCTGCTGCAAGGTCAGCAACGTCGGGGGCTGGGTGGGGCCGACCCAGGCGATCAGGGCGTCGTCGGCGGGATTGACGAGACGACGGCTCGCCCCGGCCGCCCGTTGCGACGCCTCGCGGGGTACGGCCCCGCTGGACCCGCGGCCTTCGTCGGTGGCCTGACGGCGGTCCGCATCGCTCACCACCACGGCCGGGCCGGGCGCTGACGACGCCGGAGTCACGGTCGCGGCTCCCCACACCCCCCACACCACCAGACAGGTCAGTGCGGCCCGCACCGACCTGGCCGTTGCCGATGGACATCTTCGTTTCAAGGACATCTCCAGGTCACTTCGGCGACTCCCCCGGATCGGGCGACGCGCTGCCCCGAAGCAAGCAGACGGCGACCGTCCGTTACGCCTGACGCGCCGCGCGTAGGACGACTGCCACGCCGGCGGTACCCGTCCGCGTGATCGAGTCGATCCGGACCCGGCCCCCGGGCGGACACCGGAGCGGACGCCCCCTCTAGGGTGCGGACATGACCTCACCGACCTATCTGTCCGAGCTGTTCTCGCTGGACGGCCGAGTGGCCGTGGTCACCGGCGGCAGCTCGGGGATCGGCCGGGCCGTCGCGGGTGCGCTGGCCCGCGCCGGAGCGGACGTGGTGACCGTGGCCCGGGGCGAGCAGGAACTCGTGGCGACGACGGCCGAGTTGACGGCGGCCGGCTGCCGAGCGGACTGGGTCAGCGCCGACCTCAGCACCAGGGACGGGGTGCGCGCCGCGGCGGAGCAGGCAGCCGCGGCGTTCGGCGAGCCCGACATCCTCGTCAACAGCGCCGGGATCAACCTGCGCCCGCCGATGGGGGAACTGGGCGAGGACGTCTGGGACACCACGATGGCGGTGAACCTGGAAGCCCCGTTCCTGCTCGGCCAGCGCTTCGGTCCCGGCATGGCGGCCCGGGGCTTCGGCCGGATCATCCACATCAGCTCACAACAGGCGCACCGGGCGTTCGTCGACAGCGGTGCGTACGGGGTGTCCAAGGGAGCCCTGGAGTCCCTCGCCCGTTCCCAGGCCGAGGCGTGGTCACCGCACGGCGTCACCTGCAACACCCTGGTCCCGGGCTTCGTGATGACCCCCCTGAACCAACGGCTGTCGTCCGACCCGGAGAAGGTGGCGGCCCTGGCGTCCCGCACCCTGACGGGGCGCAACGGGATCGCCGAGGACTTCGTGGGCGCGGCCGTGTTCCTGGCGAGCACGGCCTCCGGTTACGTCACCGGCCAGTCGATCTTCGTGGACGGCGGCTTCTCCGTGCACTGAGCACCACGGGGCCGAGTCCGGGTGCCGCCGGACGTCAAGCGGACGGAAGGGGAACCGTAAGCGCCCCGCGGCAGGGTGTGGTCCGACCGCAGCGCCCAGCCGTTCGGAGGGAACCGACCGATGCCCCGTCCCGAGTACGAGATCGTCCGTGAAGTGGCCGCCGCCCGGGAGGACGTGTACGCGGCCTGGACCGAAACGGAACGGTTCGCCCGTTGGTTCGGGCCCCGGATGCTGACCACCCCGGTCGAGCGGGTGTCGCTCGACGTGCGACCGGGCGGACGGTGGCGGGCCGTCCTGGTCGGCGAGGAGGGCTTCCAGGCCGTCCTACGGGGGCGCTACCGCCAGGTGGACGCCCCCGCCCGACTGGTGTTCACCACCGGCGACCCGGACGATCCCGGTGGGGAACCCGTGTTCCTCGCGACCCTCACCCTGGAAGGGCGCGGAGCCCGGACCCTGATGCGGTTCCACCAGTACGGGGTCGACACCGATGCCGAACACGTCGCACGGGTCCGTGCGGGGTGGCTGGAGTTCTTCGACCGGCTCGACGAGTACCTGTCCGCTCAGACGGTCGCCGGATCGATCGGGGCTCCGGCGCGACCGGTCACCCCGTCCACCGCCTCGGCAGCGAACCGGGCACCGGCGGGGGAGGGGTCGGACGCCGGCCACCGGGACGCCAGGTCCGCGAACGTCAGGCCCCGGCCACGGACGTAGACGGCGTCGAACGCCTTCTCGCCCAACGCCGCGCCGGCCCGCTTCCCGGCCCGCTCGACCCCCTGCTGCTCGCGTGCCGTGGCGGGAGTGGCGTGCGTGCGACGGGCCTCGGCCGCGACGCCGAGGAACAGGGCGGCCCGCTCGGGCGGGGCGAGACCGGCCGCCACCTCCACGGCCGCGGCGGTCGTCCGGGGGTCACCGACCGCGAGGGCGGCGGTGAACGCCCGGCGCAGCACCGGCAGCGCGAGGTCGGGGCGCCCGCGACCCTCGTGCACCTGTCCCAGCTCCAGCAGGGTGCTCGGCAGGAACAGCGGGGGCTCGCCGTCGTCCGGGACCCCGTCGAGCAAGCGCTGCAACTCGCCCTCGGCGACGTCCAGCAGCCCGGCGCGGCGCGCGGCGAAGGCGTGACCCATGCGTGCGAACACCTCCCCCTCCCGGTAGCCCCGCTCCCCGGCCAGTCTTAGGGCCCGCCCCGCGTACTCCATGGCCCGCTCGTAGGCACCGTCCTCCATGGCCAGCCACCCGAGCCAGGCGAGGCGGCGCACCACGTCCGGCCACAGCCCCAGTTCCTCCGCGGTCCGCAGGTCCGCCGCGAACAACTCGGCGGCGCGGGCGTGGTCACCCAGACTCTCCGCCAGTCCGGCCCGCCACTCACCGGCCTGGATGACGCCCCAGCCGTCCCCGAGCCGGGCGAACAGCGCGGCGCTCTCCTCGCTGGTCCGCTCCAGCTCGGCCGAGTCCCGGACGGTGTAGGCGTCGCGGGCCTGCCTGCTCAGTGCCACCGCCGTGCCCCAGTCGTCGCCCAGCGCACGGCAGGTCACGAGCGCGGCGTCCACCAGGGCCCTGGCCGACGGCAGGTCCGCGGGGCCCAGCGAGAGGAACAACCGGGCCCGGGCCCGGGTGAGGGGATCGTGGATCTCCTCGGCGACCGCCGGATCACCCCCCTCACCCAGCAACAGGCCGAAGCCCTCGTACCAGGCCCGGGCCCGGGCCCGTTCCTCCCCCTCACCGGCCGGGGCCCCGCCGACGTCCTCCTGCGTCCGGGCGAGCGCCGTGCGCAGCCACTGGCGGGCCTCCGAGAGGCGTCCCCGCAGGAACCAGAACCAGCACAGCGAGTTGACCAGCCGGAGCGACTGACCGGGGGGTGCCGTCGTCAGGGCCGCCCGCAGGTTCGCCGACTCGGCGGCGAGACGGGCCAACCAACGGCCTTGCTCCGGGCCCCGCAGTCGGGTGTCCGCCTCGGCGGCGAGGGCGGTGTAGTGCGCACGGTGCGCCCGTCGGACCCGGTCCGTCTCGCCCGCGTCCGTCAGACGGTGCAGACAGTAGGCGACGACCGACTCCCCCATCCGGTAGCGCGGTCCCGCCGGCCCGTCCACGACCGTGACCAGACAACGGTCGACCAGCCGTGCCACCGTGTCCAGGACGTCCACCCCGGGCTCGGCGCAGACCGCCTCGGCGGCCGTCAGGGCGCATCCGTCGGCGTGCACGGCCAACCGCCGTAGGACCAGACGTTCCTCATCGCCGAGCAGGGTCCAGCTCCAGTCGATGACCGCCACCAGGGTCTGTTGGCGCGGGGGCGCGCCCCGGTGGACACCGGCCAGCAGCCGGAAGCGGTCGTCGAGCCGGGCGACGAGCTCTTCGACTCCGAGGGCCCGCACCCGGGTCGCGGCGAGCTCCAACGCGAGGGGAATGCCGTCCAGCCGCCGGCACAGTTGGGCGACCGGCCCCGCGTTCGACGGGTCGAGGGCGAACTCCCGGTCGGCGGCCCGGGCCCGGGCGAGGAACAGCCGGACGGCATCGGACCGCGCCACCTCGTCGAGCCCCGCACCGTCCGGCAGCGACAGCGGCGGGACCTGCCACAGCACCTCGCCGGGCAGTCCCAACGGCTCGCGGCTGGTCGCCAGGACCCGCAGCCCGGGTACCGAGCGCAGCAGGTCGGCGACGAGTGCGGCGGCGGGCTCCACCACGTGCTCGCAGTTGTCGAGCACCAGCAGCGGAGCCCGGCCGGCGAGCGCGGCGACCAACTGGTCACGCGGGTGACCGGGACCCTCCCGGACGTCCAGGGCGGCGAGCACCGTCTCGGCCAGGGACGCGGTGCGTCGGTCCAGGGCGGCGAGTTCGATCAGCCACACCCCGTCGGGGCGGTCCGCCACCAGCCGCCCGGCCACTTCCAGGGCCAGCCGGGTCTTGCCGACCCCGCCGGAGCCGGTGAGGGTCAGCAACCGGTGGGCGGTCAGTGCCTCGGTGACCTCGGCTACGGCCGTGTCCCGTCCGATCAGTTCGCTCACCGGCGCGGGCAGGTTCGTCACCGGCCGGGCCGCGGGCGGTGCGGTCAGCGCGGGGTCCTGACGGAGCATCCGCCGGTACAACTCGGCGAGCCCGGGCGACGGGTCGAGCCCCAACTCGTCATCGAGTGCGGTGCGCAGCTCCGTGTACGAGGCGAGTGCTTCGCTCTGCCGCCCCGCCCGGTACAACGCCGTCATGTGCACCCCGCGCAACCGTTCCCGCAGCGGATGGTCCGCGACCAGCGCGGCCACGTCGACCGGTTGCCCCGTCGCGAGCCGCTGCTCGGCGAGGTCCTCCGCCGCGGTGAGGCGGGCCTCCTCCAGCCGCGCGACGACCGGGCCCAGGAACGGCAGGTCGGCGAAGTCCGCGTAGGCGGCCCCCCGCCACAGCTCCAACGCCTCGGCGGGGCGGCCCGCAGCCACGAGCGCGGCGAAGCGGTTCGCGTCGACCGCGTCGACCGCCACCAGCGCGTAACCCGGAGCCTGGGAGACCACCAGCGCACGGCCGCCCGGCTCGGCCTCCTCCAATGCGCGACGCAGTTGCGAGACCCGTACCTGGAGGGCCGCCGCCGGCTTCGCGGGCGGGGCGTCGCCCCAGAGGTCGTCGATCAACCGGTCGACGGACACCACCCGGCCCTCGTGCGCGAGGAGGGCGGCGAGCAGTGCCCGCACCTTCAGCCCGGGAACCCGGACGGGCGTCCCCCCGTCCGTCAGCACGCGCAGCGGGCCCAGTACACCGAATCGCATACGGGCGACCCTAGAGGGTCGTCGTCGGCGCACCGCGCACGGGCCGCTGCGCGCCCGACGTCACCCTGCCGGCCGCCGTCCGGGTGTCCTTCCGGACCGACCGCCGTTGGGCACCGGAGGCACCCGACGGAGGACCGGAGAACCAGGTGACACGCATGCTGAGAGCGATCGTGCTCCGCGCCCGGACCAAGGGGAAGGGGAAGAAGACGGCGACGGCCGCTCTCGCCGCCCTGACCGTCTTGGCCTCGGCGCCGTCACCGGACACGTCGCGGCGTGCCCGGACGGCCGACGACCGGGTCCACACCGAAGCCGGCTGGGTACGCGGCACCCGCACCGCCGCGCACCGCACCTTCCAGGGCATCCCCTACGCCGCCCCGCCGACCGGCCGCCACCGCTGGGCGGCCCCGCGACCCCGTGCCCCCTGGCCGGGCGTCCGGGACGCCACCCGACCGGGGCCCCTGTGCCCGCAGGTCCCCTCCCCGTACGCACAGATCGCCAGTACGGAGGAGGACTGCCTCGCCCTCAACGTGACCGCGCCGGCCGCGCCCACCGACCGGGCCGCGCCCGTCCTGGTGTGGATCCACGGTGACGGCGCCGTCGGCGGTGGCGGCTTCTTCGACGGGCGGCGGCTCGCCGACCGGGGGACCGTCGTCATCACCGTCAACTACCGGCTCGGCGTCTTCGGCGGCCTCGCCCACCCCGGCCTGGAAGGCTCCGGCACCTTCGGCCTCCAGGACCAACAGGCCGCGCTGCGCTGGGTGCGCCGCAACGCCGCCGCGTTCGGCGGCGACCCCGGGCGGGTCACCGTCGCCGGCTCCTCCTTCGGCGCCGCCGCCATCACCGCGCACCTCACCTCACCCACCGCCCGCGGCCTGTTCGACCGGGCCGTGCTCGCCAGCGGCGAGGGCATGATGGACATGCCGGCCGGAGCCATGGGCCCGGAGGTCCCCGGCTACCGGTGGTACGTGTGGCGCACCCTCGACGAACTCCGGGCCGCCAGCGCCGACATCACCGCACCGCTCGGCTGCGCCGACCCCGACCCCGCCGCGAGCCTGCGCTGTCTGCGGGCCCTGCCGGTGCGGCGGATCCTGGAGGTGCCGGCCATCATGAACGTCTTCCAGGCGTTCGCGCACGGCACCCCCACCCTCCCGGACCTCCCGGCCCACGCCCTGCGCGCAGGACGCTTCCACCGGGTCCCGGTCCTGTCCGGCGCCACCCGGGACGAGCACCGCACGTTCGTCGGGATGCGGTACGACGGTGTGGGCGTCCCCTTCACCCGCGACGACTACGCAACCGCCCTGGCGACCGCGTTCGGCGCCGACGCGCCCCGGGTGCGCGCACAGTACCCGCTCGCGGACTTCCCCTCGCCCGCGCTCGCCTGGTCCACGGTCGTCACCGACCGCATGTGGGCGCTGGGCACCCAAGCCCAGCACACGGCGCTCGCCCGCCACGTCCCCGTGCACGCCTACGAGTTCGCCGACCGGGACGCCCCCATGTACCTGCCGCTGCCGGGGGACTTCGACTTCGGCGCCTACCACGCGGGCGACACCCCGTACCTCTTCGAGGACCCCGAAGCCCACCCCCTGTTCACCGCCGCGCAGCGCGCCCTCGCGGACACCATGACCGACCAGTGGGCCGCCTTCGCCCGCACCGGCGCCCCGACCGCCCCGGGGCTGCCGGACTGGCCCCGCCACCGCCGCGGCGCCGCCACCCCGTACACGCAGTCCCTCGCCCCGGACCGGATCGGGCCCGTCGACTACGCCCGGGAGCACCGCCTCGGCTTCTGGCGCGCACTGCCCAGCACCCCCCGCCCCTGACCCGCCCCGGACTCAGACCGGGTCCGGGGAGCCGAGGTTCCGCGCGATCCGGCTGAGGAGCGGGCCGTCGTGGCCGGTGTCGGTGAGGATGGCCTCGGCCGCCCGCCAGGCGGCCCGCGCCGCCGCCCGGTCGCCGGTGGCGTGGTGGACGTCCCCGAGGTGGGACAGCGCCTCCGCCTCGCCGAACCGGTGCCCCAAGTCCCGGCTCAACCGCAGGGCCCGGCGGTAGCAGTCGACTGCCCGGGCGTGTTCCCCGAGGTGCAGGTACGCGAAGCCCAGACTGTCCCAGGTGTTCGCCTCGCCGCGTACGTCCCCGAACTTCTGCTGGAGCGCGAGGGCCTGACGACAGCACGAGGACGCCTTCTCGTGGTCGCCGAGCTGCGCGTGGTCCCACCCCACCGCGTTCAGCGCCCGCGCCTCGCCCACCTCGTGTCCGGCCCTACGGAACAAGGCGAGGGCCCGCTCGTTCTCGCGCAGGGAACCGGGCAGGTCCTGCTGCCGGTCGTACCACCAACTGAGGCTCAGCCGGGTCCGTGCCTCGCCGACCGGATCGTCCAGCTCCTGGTACATGTCCAGGGCCTGGGCGAAGTGGAGCCGCGCGTCCTCCGGTCGCCCCGACTCCGCCTCGGCGATGGCGAGTTCCCCGTGGGCGTGCGCCTGCCACCGGTGATCACCCGACCGTTGGGCGGCGGCCAGCCCGAGGAGATGGGTCGCGGCCAGCTCGGACCAGAGCGAGCGGCGCGAGAGGAACGTGGCCATCGCCCAGGTCAACTCCCGGGTGTGGGCGTCGAGGCCCCGACGGGCGGCGAGTTCCACCGCGCGCACCAGGACCCCGCGCTCCGCGGTGAACCAGTCCAGGGCCTTCGCGTGCGTGGGGTGGTGCGCCACGGTGACCCCGGCCGCCGGGGGCGTGACCGTGAGGGGGTCCCGGTGCGGCGCCAGCAGCAGATCGGCCGCGTGCGCCGAGGCGGCGTAGTGGTCGAGGAGGCGGCCCAGGGCCTGCTGCTGCTCCGCCTCGGCTTCCTCCGCGACGAGTTCGGTCGCGTAGGCGCGGAGCAGGTCGTGCAGTCCGAAGCGCCCGGGAACCCGCTCGGTCACCAGGTGGGCCGCGCCGAGTTCCGCGAGGGCCGCACGTGCCGCGCGGGCCGCCGCGCCGAGCAGGCTCGCCGCGGCGGGCACCTGGATCTCGTCGCCGGGGTGCAGCCCCAGCAACCGGAACAACCGGGCGGCCCGCGGGCCCAAGGTGCGGTACGACCAGGAGAAGACCGCCCGGGCGTCCGCGGCGTGGTCGGTGCCCTCGAAGGCGTCGAGGCTGCCGTGCGCCGCTCGTAGCTCCTCGGCGATGCCCGCCAACGGGAAGTCGGGGTGGGCGGCGGCCCGGGCGGCCACGATGGCCAGGGCGAGCGGTAGCCGCCCGCAGTGCCCGGTGATCTCGGCGACGGCCGACGGATCGGACCCGGTGCGTGCGGTGCCGAGCCGCTCGGTGAACAGCGCCCGTGCCTCCTCGGCCGGCAGCACGTCGAGGGCGAGCGGCACCGCACCGCGCGCCGTCACCAGACCGGTCAGCCGGTTGCGACTGGTGACCAGGACGGTGCAGGTGTCGCCCCCGGGCAGCAGGGGGTCGACGTGGGCGGCGTCGCGGGCGTTGTCGAGGACGACCAGCAGCCGCCGTCCGGCGGTGAGGCTCCGGTACGTCCCGCTCCGGGCGTCCGCTCCGGCGGGCACGGCCGAGGGGTCCACGCCCAGGGCGTCGAGGAAACCCCGCACCACCACGTCCGCCGCCACCGGCTGCCCCGAGGGATCGAAACCGCGCAGGTCCGCGTAGAGCTGCCCGTCGGGGAACCGTTCGAGGTGGTCGTGCGCCCAGCGCAGCGCCAGCCAGGTCTTGCCGACCCCGCCGGTCCCGGCGATCGAGGCGATCACCGCCGTACCGCCCTGCCGCGGGGCCCCGGGGTCCACCGCACGGCCGAGCCGCCGCAGCTCCGGCTCCCGTCCGACGAACCCGCGGGGACAAGCCGGCAGTTGACGCGGCACCGGCACCACCACAGGGTTCGCAGCGGGCGCCGCGGCCGGCCCGGGAACGGCTGCCCGCGGTGCGGGATCGGTCGGCGGTACGGATGCCGGGTCCGCGGCGACGGCCCGGTCCGGCGCGGGGCCCGGGCCCGCCGCGGTCCGGGAGCCGGAACCCGGGGCCGGGCCGGGCGCGAGCACGGGGTCGGCGGTCAACACGCGCTGCTGTAGTCGACGCAGTTCGGGCCCCGGGTCGGTACCCAGTTCCCGGGCGAGCCGCCGACTCAGGACCCGGTAGCGTGCGAGTGCCTCGGAAGCACGGCCACTGCGGTACAGGGCCACCATCAGCTGGGCGGTGATCCGCTCGTCGAACGGGTGCTGCTCCGCCCGCGCGATCAGCTCGGTGACCAGCCCGCCGTGCCGCCCCAGCTCCAACAAGGCGTCCGTCAGGTCCGACTGGGCGGTCAGCCGCTCACCGTCCAACTCCGCCCGACGCGCGCCGAACCACGGCGTGTCGGCCCCCGCGAAGGCCTCGCCGCGCCACAGCCCGAGCGCCTCCTCCCACAACCCCACCCCGTCCTCGGGCGCCGTGCTCGCACCCGCCCTGCGCACCAGGTCCCGGAAGAGGTGGACGTCCACCGAAAGCCGGGGGACCGCCAACCGGTAACCCGTGGCCTCCCGTACGACCTCCGCACCGGTGCCGGTCAGCGCGCTCCGCAGTCGCGACACGTAGCTGTACAGGGTGTCCCGGCCCCGACGCGGCGGGTCCTCGCCCCACACCCGGTCCACCAGCACGTCCGCGGGGACCCCCCGGCCCGCGTCGAGGAGCAGCGCCCCCAGGACCCAGCGCTGGCGCGGGTGTCCCACCTCCAGCCGCGCGCCGTGCGGGGTCCACACCTCGATGCCGCCCAGGACTCGGAAGAGCACCGGTCAACCCCCTGACTCCGGCCGTACGGATGCACTGGAGCCTGTCTGTCTACCGGGCCGCCGAACCGTTGCTCCAGCGCTATTCCGGTCGTTTCAGGCCACCCGATTCCGGTCCGGACCGAGTGCCGCCCCCCGTCACTCGGGGAACTCACACCCCATCCAGCACGACTACCTCAACGACCACGACACCACCATCGGACGGCGTCATCGGATGACGTCCAGGCCACGGAGGTTCCGGTGACCCGGATCAAACGCAGGAGCGCACTCGCGACGGCCGCCGGAGCCGCCCTCGGCGCGGGCATCGCCGCGGCGGGCCCGGCCGCGGCGGCCACGGGCCCCCGCACCGGTGCCCCGGACGCACCGCGCGCCGCCGCGGACCCGCTGCGGGTGGACATCGTCCTGTTCGACGGGGTCGAGGAGCTCGACGTGTTCGGCCCCTTCGAAGTGTTCGCGGGCGCCGCCGCGATGGGGCACCCGGTGCGCGTGCGACTCGTGACCGGTGGCGTCCCGGCCCGGGTCACCCTCGCCTTCGGCACCCAGGTGCAGGTCGCCCAGGAGTGGGACCCCGAGGGGACGGACGTGATCGTGGTGCCCGGCGGCGGCTTCCGGGACCGGAACAGACCCGGGATCTGGCCGGAGATCCGGCGCGGGGTCCTCACCCGCCGACTGCGCGAGGCGGCCCGCCGCGGCCCGACGCTCCTGGGCGTCTGCACGGGCGTGGTGCTGCTGCACGCCGCCGGACTCGTCGGCACCCGGCCGTGCACCACGCACACCGGCGCCCGACACCACCTGAGGGACGAGGGCTGCGACGTCCGCAACGTGCGGGTCGTCGACGACGGTGACCTCGTCTCGGCGGGCGGCGTCAGCTCCGGCATCGACGGCGCGCTCCACCTGCTGGCCCGCGACGTCAGCCCCAAGGCGGCGACGGACGTGGAGTACCTGTTGGAGTTCGAACAGCGGGGCACCCCCCTGCGCACCGGGGTCCGCACCGACTGACCCGCCCGCTGCCGGGACGGCCCCGACGGCCCCGACGGCCCCGCGGTCACTTCCGCAGGGCCTCGGCGTCCCCCATCACCACGACCGGGCGCAGCGCCGGGTCGAGCTGGCGCAGCAGCTCCCGCATCCGCCCGCGCGGCAACGACACGCAGCCCTTGGTCGGCCCGCCGTGGTCGACGTGCAACCAGATGCCGCTGCCCTTGCCGAGGCCGAGCGGACGGGTCTTGTCCAGCGGCGAGGTACCCGGCACCCGGTTGTAGTCGATGGCGAGGACGTAGTCGAAGGAGCCCTCCAACGACTCGTCCAGATAGCCCGTGCCGGAGTCGCCGAACTGCTCGTCCTGGTCGTACGGGAGCTCCGTCCCCGGGTCGGGCAGCAGCCCGCCCGCGTCGCCGAGCCCGAACACGCCGACCGGGGTGCGCAGATCGCCCGCCCGGTGGTCGTCCGTCCAGCCGCGCAGCGCATTGTGCGCGGGCCAGGGGCCGGCCGCCAGCCGCCAGGTGCCGTGCGCGTCCCGCTGGTGCAGGGCCGCCGTGCTCGCGCTGGAGTCCCGCCCGGCGCCGGTCACCACCAGGGCCTGCCGCGCCTTCGCCGGCACCCGTGCCCCGGTGAGCGGCCCGAGCCCGGGCAGCGCCGCCGGCGCCGCGGTGGCCCCCGGTCCCGGCCGCCCCTCGACCGGTGGGCCCGCCGAACCCCGTGCACCGGCCCGCGGCGACGCGTCCTTGTCCCCGCTCACCGCCCCCTCCCCGGCCGTCCGCTCGCTCGCCGCTCCCTCGGCGGGGTGCCGGGCGGTGCCGGAACACCCGGTGAGCAGCAGCGCGGCACAGGAGGCGGCGGCCAGCAGTCCCCGGGCGGTGCGGGTCCTGGACGGGCGGGAGCGGACGGAGCTCGCGGACACGACGGAACCTTTCGATCACGGGGCCGACACCCGACCCACCGGTGTGCCCATGTGTGCCCGTCCGCGCCGGGGAATCCCCCGTCCCTCCGGCTTCGACCCGGCCGATGCCCCCGAACGGCCCAGCCCACCGGGCGGGTGACGGCCCGCCACGCTGGAATGAGCAGATGACCGCGCCCCCGGACGACTGCCTCGCCCGCAACGAATGGATCTGCGGCGACTACCTCACGACCCGGAGCCGGATCCTCGCCGACGCGGTGCTCCAGCACCTCCAGCTGACCTTCCTCGCGGTCCTGATCGCCCTCGTCGTGGCCGTCCCGCTGGCCGTGGCCGCCCGCCGCTGGCACGGGGCCGCCGGCCCCGTCCTCGTGGTGACGACCGTGCTCTACACCATTCCGTCGCTCGCGATGTTCTCGCTGCTGCTGCCCGCGTACGGACTGTCCGCCTCCCTCGTCGTCGCCGGACTCGTCCTGTACTCGCTGACCCTGCTGGTGCGGAACATCCTCGCCGGGCTGCGGGCGGTCCCCGAGGAGACCCGGCAGGCGGCCCGCGGCCTCGGCTTCGGACCGGTCCGCCTCCTGCTCTCCGTCGAACTGCCGCTCGCGCTGCCCGCGGCCATGGCGGGGCTGCGCATCGCCACGGTCTCCGCCGTGTCCCTGGTCACGGTCGGGGCGATCGTCGGGTTCGGCGGACTCGGCAACCTCATCTACGCGGGCATGAACACCTACTTCAAGGCCCAGGTCCTCACCGCGTCCGTGCTCTGCGTCGTGATCGCGGTCCTGGCGGACGTCCTGCTGCTCGGCGTGCAGCGACTGCTCACGCCCTGGACGCGGGCCTCCCGCGCGTGACGGGCCCCCGGACCCGGGGGGTGCGGCCCTGAACACCCTCACCGAGGCATGGCAGTGGCTGACCGATCCGGCGCACTGGTCCGGCACCGACGGCATCGGCCACCGGCTGCTCCAGCACGCCGTGCTGACCGCCGTCTGCCTGGTCATCAGCTGTCTGATCGCCCTCCCCGTGGCCCTGGTGCTCGGCCACCTCGGCCGCGGTGGCGCGCTCGCGGTCAACCTGGCCAACATCGGTCGGGCCGTCCCCACCTTCGCGGTCCTCGTCCTGCTGCTGTTGACTCCGATCGGCCAGTACGGGGAAGGTCCGACCGTCGTCGCGCTGGTGCTGTTCGCCGTGCCGCCGCTGCTCACCAACGCCTATGTGGGGATGCGCGGCGTCGACCGGGGCGTGGTCCAGGCCGCACGCGGCATGGGCATGACGGGACGACAGGTCCTGCTGCGGGTCGAACTCCCGCTCGCACTGCCCCTGATCCTCACCGGAGTGCGGATCGCGGCCGTGCAACTCGTCGCCACCGCCACCATCGCCGCCCTCGCGGGCGGCGGCGGACTCGGTCGGATCATCACCGCGGGCTTCAACCTGGCCAGTACCCCCATGGTGGTCGCGGGCGCCGTCCTGGTCGCCGTCTTCGCGCTGCTCGTGGAGGGCGTCTTCGAGGTCGTCGAACGGCTGGCACCCGCCCGGACCCGCGCCCGGGCGGCCCGGTGACCCGCCGTCCGGTAGCCCGTCCCACCCGTGCCAGCCGGGTGATGCGGGTCTTCGCCGTGCTGGGCCTGGTCCTCCTTCCGGTCGGCTGCGCCGGCGGACCCGCCCTGGAGAACCGGGACGCGGTCACCGCACCGCCGGGGAACAGCAAGGACCTCGTCGTCGGCTCGGCGGGCTTCACCGAGAGCGACCTGCTCGCCCAGATGTACGCATTGCTCCTGCGGGAGGCCGGGTACGGGACGCGACTGCTCACCGTCGCCAACCGCGAACTCTACGAACCCGCCCTGGAATCCGGTCAGATCGACGTCGTCCCGGAGTACGCGGCGACCTTCGCCGACTGGTTGAACGCCAAGCAGAACGGCCCCGACGCCGCACCCGTGGGCTCACCCGACCTGCGCACCACCATGGCCGCCCTGCGCCGGCTCGCCGAGCCCCGGGGCCTGACCGTCCTGGACCCGGGCCGGGCCGTCGACCAGAACGCCTTCGCGGTGGCCGGGTCCTACGCCCGTGAGCACCGACTGAAGACGCTCAGCGACCTCGGACGCTCGGGACTGCCCGTGCGGCTCGCGGCCGGGGACGAGTGCGTGCAGCGCCCGTACTGCGCACCCGGCCTGAAGAAGGTGTACGGCATCGACATCACCGGCATCGACCCCAAGGGCGTCGGCACCACCCAGGCGAAGAAGGCCGTGCAGAGCGGGCAGGACCAGATGGTGCTCACCACCACCACCGACGCGACGCTCTCCGAGTTCGGGCTGGTCATCCTCGCCGACGACAAGCACCTCCAGAACGCCGACTACGTCGTCCCCGTCGTCAACCGGGCCCGGTCGGGCGCCCACGGGGTGACCCGGGTCCTGGACCAGGTGAACGAGGTCCTCACCACCGCCGACCTCGCTTCGCTCAACCAGCAGGTCGACAGCTGGCGCCGACTGCCCGAGGACGTCGCCCGGGCGTACCTCAAGGACCAGGGCCTCCTCTGAACAGCACGCACCGCAGCACCGCCCGTCCGCCCATCACCCCGACCCGCCCCTCACACGTCCGACACCGAGTCGAACGACACCTCGTCCCGCGCCACGCCCCGCGCGTCCGCGTCCACCGACCGCCGCAGCGCCTCGTGGAGCTTCGCCGGGGTCAACACCCCCAGGAACCGGGCCCCGTCGATGACCGCCACCCAGCCCGCGTCGTGCTGGAGCATCACCCCGAACGCCTGCTTCAAGGGGGCACCGATCGGCACCCAGGCGTTCATCCGGTGGGCCAGGTCCCCGACCGCGGCGCCGGGCTCCGCGAGCGCCAACTCGTCCGCGCCGACCCAGCCGTGCAGATCCCCGTCGGCGTCCAGCACCACGCCCCAACGGGCCCCCTCGCCCCGCAACAGGGCCGCCGCCCGATCGGCCGGCTCCCCGGTGCGCACGACGACCGGCTGCTCCAGGTCGTCCGGTTCGATCGACGTCACCGACAACCGCTTCAACCCCCGGTCGGCCCCGACGAACTCGGCAACGTAGGGGGTGGCCGGCCTCCCGAGCACCGCGGCCGGGGTGTCGTACTGCTCGATGCGGCCCCGCCCGTACACCGCGATCCGGTCACCGAGACGGACCGCTTCCTCGATGTCGTGGGTCACCAACAGCACCGTCTTGCGCACCGCGGCCTGCATCCGGAGGAACTCGTCCTGCAACTGCTCCCGGACGACCGGGTCCACCGCACCGAACGGCTCGTCCATCAGCAGCACCGGCGGGTCGGCGGCGAGCGCCCGGGCCACGCCCACCCGTTGCCGCTGCCCACCGGAGAGCTGGTCGGGGTAGCGGGCACCGTACGTCGCCGGGTCCAGTCCCACCAGCTCCAGCAGTTCCGCGGCCCGCGCCCGCGCCCGGGCCTTCTTCCAGCCGATCAGGGCGGGCACGGTCGCCGTGTTGTCGAGGACGGTCCGGTGCGGGAACAAGCCCACCTGCTGGATGACGTAGCCGATCCGGCGGCGCAGGTGCACGGGGTCGACCGCGGCGATGTCCTCGCCGTCGACGAAGATGCGTCCCGTGCTCGGTTCGATGAGCCGGTTGACCATCATCATCGTGGTCGTCTTGCCGCAGCCCGACGGCCCCACCAAGGTGACCAGTTCTCCCCGCGCCACCTCGAAGTCCAGGCCGTCCACCGCTGTCGTGCCGTCCGGGTAGCGCTTGCCGACCTGCTCGAACCGGATCATTCCCTCACGCTAGCCGGGGCCGCCGTCCCCCGCACACGCACGTCCGGGCCCGTCGGAGCCCACCAGCACCACGTCCAGGGTGCGGGGCCCGTGCACCCCCTCCACCCGGTCCAGCTCGATGTCACTGGTCGCCGACGGTCCCGAGATCCAGGTCTGTGGCCGGGTCGGGTCCAGCCGGGCGACGGCCTGCGGCACCGAGCACACCACCTGGTCCGGAACCCGCACGACACAGACGTGGTGGTCGGGGACCAGGGTGATCCGGCGGCGCCCCTGGTCCGGGCCGCCGTCCAGCACGAGCGTGCCCGTCTCGGCGATCGCCAGGGCGCACCCCGTGAGGACGCTGTCGACCCGGTCCAGCGCTGCGGCGGTGTCCTCGGCCCGGTCGGGCACGGGCTCCTGCACCGCCGCCGACAGCCAGTGCGGAGGCAGCCCCGCCGGTACCAGCACCCGCCTCGCGCCCTGCGCGTCCAACAGCCGGGCGATCAGCTCCGGCAACCCGTCGGGGTCGGTCCGGTGGACGTGCGCGCGGTACTCCGTCAGATGCTCCGCCAACAGCGCGGTGCGCTCCCGCTCGCTCCGCTCGCCGTGGGTCCACAGATAGTCCCGGGGCCCCGTCGACGCGTACGCGGACGGGGGCGCGGCGGGCTCCTTCCCCCGCTCGTCCGCGAGGGCCCGGCGCACCCGGCCCAGCACCCGTTCCCTGCCGTTCACGCCGTGGCCCCCCGGTCAGCGCCGCCCGTGGTGCCCGGCCCGGTGTCCCGGCCGCCCGCGGTACGGCGCCACCAGTCGCGGAACGACTCCGGCGGGACCGGAGGCAGATCGCGGCCCGCCGTCCAGGCCCGGCCGGAGCCGGGCAGCCTGCGGGGGTGCAGCCGCCGGGTGCGGGACACGAGACGTTGACCGGCGGCCAGGGCGGTCGGACGGGTGAAGGCCCAGCGGGCGGCCCGCATCGCCGCCCGCTCGGCCGCGTGCCCCCGCGCCGGCCGCAGCACCACCCGGGTCCCCCCGCGCACCACCGGCCCCCCTTCGACCACCCGTTCACGCAGCCGGACCAACACCTCCGGGATGTCGATGGCGACCGGGCAGACGTCGTAGCACGCCCCGCACAGGGACGACGCGTACGGCAGGGAGGCGTCGACCGCGCTGCCCGTTCCCCGCAGCTGCGGGCTGAGGATCGCGCCGATCGGCCCCGGGTACACCGACCCGTACGCATGGCCGCCCGCCCGCTCGTACACCGGGCAGACGTTCAGGCACGCCGAACAGCGGATGCAGCGCAGCGCCTGCCGACCCACCTCGTCGGCGAGCGTGTCGGTGCGGCCGTTGTCGAGGAGCACCAGGTGGAACGTGCGCGGCCCGTCCCCCGCGGACGTCCGTGCGGTGCCCGTCCACATCGACGTGTACGGGTTCATCCGCTCGGCCGTCGAGGAGCGGGGGAGGGTCTGGAGGAACACCTCCAGATCCCGCCAGGTCGGCACCACCTTCTCGATGCCGACCACGGAGATCAGGGTCTCCGGCAGGGTCAGGCACATCCTGCCGTTGCCCTCCGACTCGACCACGACCATCGTGCCGCTCTCGGCCACCATGAAGTTCGCCCCCGAGATCCCCACCCGGGCCCGCAGGAACTTCTCCCGCAGGTGCAGCCGCGCCGCCTCCGCCAGCTCGGCCGGCGCATCGGTCAACCCGTCCGGTGCGGGCCGCCCCCAGTCGCCCATCCGACGGGCGAACACGTCCCGGATCTCGCCCCGGTTCCGGTGGATCGCCGGGACCAGGATGTGGGAGGGCCGGTCGTCGCCGAGCTGCACGATCAGCTCCGCCAGATCCGTCTCGTACGCCCGGACGCCCGCGGCGGCCAGGGCCTCGTTCAGCCCGATCTCCTGGGTGGCCATCGACTTGACCTTCACCACCTCGCGGTGACCGGTCGCGACCACCAGATCGGTGACGATCCGGTTCGCCTCGGCCGCGTCGGCCGCCCAGTGGACGGTGCCGCCGGCCGCCGTGACCGACTCCTCCAGTTGCAGCAGGTAGTGGTCCAGATGGCGCAGGGTGTGGTCCTTGATGCGCCGGCCCGCCTCCCGCAGCTGCGCCCAGTCGGACAGCTCGGCGACGGCACGGGCCCGGCGGTCGCGGATGGTGCGGGTGGCGTGCCGGAGGTTGCGGCGCAGCGTGGCGTCCCGCACCGCCTCCCGCGCGGCCACCGGGAAGGCGGGCATGCCGACGAACGTGCCGCTCATGACGGGGCGCTCCCCCCGGTGCCGGCCAGGATCTCCGCGAGGTGCACGGGGCGCACCCGGGACCCGCGTCTGCTCAGGATGCCGCCGAGGTGCAGCAGACAGGAGTTGTCGGCGGCGCACAACACCCCGGCCCCCGTGCCCTCCGCGGCCCGCGCCTTGTCGGTGCCCATCGCCACCGACACGTCCGGGTTCTTCACGGCGAAGGTGCCGCCGAAGCCGCAGCACTCCTCGGCCCCCGGCAACTCCACGAGTTCGAGCCCCCGCACCGCCCGCAGCAGCCGGACGGGCCGGTCGCCGAGCCGCAGCGCCCGCAACCCGTGGCACGTGGGGTGGTACGTGACGGTGTGCGGGTAGTGGGCACCGACGTCCGTCACGCCCAGCACGTCGACCAGAAACTCCGTCAACTCGTACGTCCTCGGCACCACCGCGGCCAGGGCCCTCGCCAACCCGCCGCCGCGGCCCTCCGCACGGGCCCGCTCACCGAGCCGCGGGTAGTGCTCCCGCACCATGGCGGCGCACGACCCCGAGGGGGTGACGACCGCGTCGTAGCCGTCGAACACGTCCGCGTAGCGCAGGGCCAGCGGTTCCGTGTCGCGCCGGTAACCCGTGTTGTACTGCGGCTGTCCGCAACAGGTCTGGGCCAGGGGGAAGTCGACGTCCACCCCCAACCGGGACAGCAGGGCGACCACGGCCCGCCCGGTGCCCGGGAACAGCGTGTCGTTGACACAGGTCAGGAACAGGGCGACACGCATCGTGGGGCACGCCTCCTCGGCCGGCGACTGGCTCGCACCCTACGCGCCGCGGGCGCGCAGCGGGCGGGCCTGCCCCCACGGGCACGGCGGGCACTGTGGTCAACTTGACGCACAATCCCACAAACCGAGCATCGCAGGAGTAACCCCGTGCCGCTTTCGTACCGTCAGCCGGGCGTCGTCTTCACGGACCACCACTTCGGCGTCCCGTTGGACCACGACCAGCCCGCGGGCGAGCAGATCGAGCTGTTCGCCCGTGAGGCCGTGGCCCCGGGGCGCGACCCCGAGGGCCTGCCGTGGCTGGTCTACCTCCAGGGCGGCCCCGGGTTCGGCGCGAACCGCTTCGCCGGTGCCTCGGCCTGGCTGCCGCGCGCCCTGGAGGAGTACCGGGTGCTGCTGCTCGATCAGCGGGGCACCGGCCGCTCGACGCCGGCCACCCGCCAGACGCTGCCCGCGCGCGGTGGGCCCCGGGAACAGGCCGACTACCTGACCCGGTTCCGTTCGGACTCCATCGTCCGGGACTGCGAGGCGATCCGCCCGGTCCTGACCGGCGGCGCGCCCTGGACCGTGCTCGGCCAGAGCTTCGGGGGGTTCTGCGCCACCAGCTATCTGTCCACCGCCCCCGAGGGGCTGTCGGCCGCGCTGATCACGGGTGGCCTGCCGTCCCTGGACGCCCACGCCGACGACGTCTACCGGGCCGCGTACCCGCGGATCTCCCGGAAGGTCGGCGCCCACTACCTCCGCTATCCGATGGACGTCGAGCGGGCCTGGCGGATCGCCGCCCACCTCGCCGAACACGAGGTCGTCACCGGCGGCGGCTACCGGCTGACGGTGGAGGCGTTCCAGTCCCTCGGCATCCTCCTCGGCAGCGGCGACGGCAGCCACCGTCTGCACTACCTCCTGGAGCACGCCTTCGTGCGCACCCCGTCGGGACCGGCCCTCGCGGACGCGTTCCTGGAGGAGGTGCACGCCCTCCTCTCGCACGCGGGACACCCGCTGTACGCGGTCGTCCACGAGTCCATCTACGCCCAGGACCACCGGTCGACCGGCTGGTCGGCCGAGCGGGTCCGGGCGGAGTTCCCGGAGTTCGACGCGGTGAGGACGTCGAACGGGAACGGGCCGCTGCTGTTCACCGGGGAGACCGTCCACCCGTGGATGTTCACGGCGGACCCCGCCCTGCGCCCGCTGCGGGAGGCCGCCGGTCTACTGGCCGAACGCACCGACTGGACGCCCCTCTACGACGCGGACGGCCTCGCCCGCAACGAGGTGCCGGTCGCCGCGGCCGTCTACCACGACGACATGTACGTCGACACGGCACACTCGCTGGCCACCGCCCGGGCCGTGCGGGGGCTGCGCACCTGGGTCACCGACGAGTTCGAGCACGACGGGGTGCGCGTCGGGGGCGGTCGGGTACTGGACCGGCTGCTGGCGTTGGTCCGCGACGAGGTCTGAAGCAGGAGCGCGGGTCCGGGGCGTGCGCCGAGGCTGCGTACCGGGGTGGCCGCCCCGGGCACGCTCCTGCGGCGTGCGCTCCGGCTCGGGGTGCGCGTGGGGCCGGAATGACGTCTGTGTCCGCGCGGGGCGTGCGCCCCGGCGCAAAGATCGGTGACGGTGGTGCCCGACGGGGCGTCAAATGCCCACTGGGCAGCGGAGAGAGGGCCTTCCCGAGACCCTCCGGAACCCTTCCCGAGGACAAAACTGCTGGTCCAGACCACTTTAGCGGTGCGTTACGGGTAGGAAACGAAGCGTTCGGATTCGTGCTCGGACGATCCTTTTCCCTCCAGAATGTCGCTCTAAAAGCACCGTTCACATGGGGGGCACACCATGCGCACCAGCTCCGCTCTACTCGCTGTCACCACCCTGTCCCTGGCGCTCGTCGCCTGCGGCACCGACACCTCGGGAGGTTCCGGCAGCAACCGGTCCAGCACCGCTGCCGACGCCGGCAGTTCCGCGCCTGCCAGCCCGTCCAAGCAGGCCCTGCCCAAGCCGGGCCCCGACGGCAGCTACGAACAGACCTGGAAGCGGGCCACCGCCGACACCACCTGTGACCAGTTCCGTCAGCAGATGACCACCCCGGAACGCTGGGTGATGGCCGCCGAGATCCTCACCGACCAGCGCGACGAGGGCGCCGATCAGCCCGCGCGGCCCGATGTCACCCGGTTCGAGGCGGACCTCGGCGTGGCCTGTCAGGACGGAGCCGTCGCCGACAGCGTGATGACGGAAGTCGGCTCGACGCTCTACCGTCTGGACCCGAGCTACCAGTCCTGACGGGCGCCCGCCCGCTCGCCCGGGCCACCGGGCCGTCACCCGCCCGGGTCCGGTCCGTCACCGCGCCGGGCACCGACCCGACGCGGGCAGGGGTGCGCGCTCTCGCCGACGATGCGCGATTGACAATCGGCTTTGCCGAACCTGCAATGAACACGTGACGGATGACGAACAGGGTCCGGTCCCGGACGGGGACGACCGGGACCGGACCGACGAAGTGCTGGCAGGAGTGGGGCCCCGGTTGCGGGAACTCCGCAAGGAACGGGGGGTGACCCTCGCCGGCCTTTCCGCCCTCACCGGCATCTCGGTGAGCACCCTGTCCCGGCTGGAGTCCGGGCTGCGCAAACCGAGCCTGGAGTTGCTGCTGCCGCTCGCCCGCGCCCATCAGGTCCCCCTCGACGAACTGGTCGGCGCCCCGCCGACCGGCGACCCCCGGGTCAGGTCGAAGCCGATCCACCGGGGCGGCCGCACGATGTTCCCGCTCACCCGCCAGCCCGGTGGCCTCCAGGCGTACAAGGTCATCGAACCCGCGCGGCTGGCCGAGCCCCCCGACCCCCGGGTCCACGAGGGCTACGAATGGCTGTACGTGCTGGCCGGCCGGCTGCGGCTGGTCCTCGGCGAGCACGACATCGTGCTCGGTGCGGGGGAGGCGGCCGAGTTCGACACCCGGGTGCCGCACTGGTTCGGGTCCACCGGGGAGGGCGCGGTCGAATACCTGAGCCTCTTCGGCCCGCAGGGCGAGCGGATGCACGTACGCGCCCGTCCGACCCGCGCCGGGGGCGACGGCCAGGGGGCCGGCTGATCCACCGCCCCGGCGAGCCGCGATCCGGGCGAGCCGCAGTCCGGGCGGGGCGACGCGCCCCGCCCCCGGCTGTGAGGTCCCCCACACCACCGTCCCCGCCACCCGGTGCGGCCCCGCCGCACCGGGCGAACGGCCGTGCACCCGCGGAGGGATGCCCCTCGCTCGCTGACCGTTACCTCATGCATAATGCACAATTGCGAATCACTCGCAATAACTTTTGATCATCAAAGAATCACCAGAATGCTAGGGGTGGAGCGGCATGAGGGCCCGATCGATACGTGGCGCGGGCATCGTGGCGGCGGCGACCGCCGTCGCGGTGACCGCGACGGCCTGCTCGGCCCCCGGTGGCGAGGACGGCTCCGCGGGTGACTCCGCCGTCGTCGGCATCGCCTACGAGCCCGAGAGCCTGAGCCCGCTGCTCGGCTTCGGCAAGGACGGCAACTCGAAGATCTTCGACGGGCTGCTCACCCACGACGCCGAGATGAACCTGCGGCCCGCGCTCGCCGCCGAACTGCCGAAGGTCAGCGACGGCGGCCTGACCTACACCTACCGACTGCGC
The DNA here is from genome assembly GCF_042724695.1 of Streptomyces sp. NPDC127068. NCBI lineage: Bacteria > Bacillati > Actinomycetota > Actinomycetes > Kitasatosporales > Streptomycetaceae > Streptomyces > Streptomyces sp. NPDC127068. Next base: position 28,475 of record NZ_JBHXEN010000026.1, read on the forward strand.
GACGGCGTGAAGTTCAGCGACGGCAAGCCCTTCACGGCCAAGGACGTCGTCTTCACCTACCGCACCATCCTCGACCCGAAGACGAACAACGCGTCCAAGGGCGAACTCGACGCGCTGAAGACGGTCGAGGCCGAGGGCGAGGACACGGTCGTCTTCCGACTGAAGTACCCGTACGCCCCCTTCGCCGAGCGGACCGTCCTGCCCATCGCCCCCGAGCACGTCGCGGGCCGCCAGGACGTCAACAGCGGCCCCTTCACCACCAAGCCCGTCGGGACCGGCCCCTACCAGCTCGTCACCTGGTCCAAGGGCGAGAAGATCTCCTTCAAGGCGAACCCCGGCTACTGGGGCGACGCGCCGAAGGTCAAGAACTTCACCATGGCCGTCATCAAGGACGACGACGTGCGCGCCACCCGGCTGCGCTCCGGCGACCTCGACGGCGCCATCCTCCCGCCGAACCTCGCCGAGACCTTCGCCAAGGACGGGGACCGCAAGACGCACGCGGCCAAGACCTTCGACTACCGCGTCGTCACCCTGCCCACCGGCAACGAGGTCACCGGCGACACCGCGATCCGACGCGCCCTCGACATCGCCGTCGACCGCGGTGCCATGGTCGACTCGATCCTCAACGGCGCCGGCAAGGAGGCGTACGGCCCGGTCCCCACCGACAGCGAGTGGTTCACCGAAGGCACCGAACGCACCCACGACCTCGACCGGGCCAAGAAGCTGCTCGACGCCGCGGGCTGGAAGGCCGGCGGCGACGGCGTGCGCAAGAAGGACGGCGTCCGCGCCTCCTTCCCGCTCTGGTACGTCTCCGGCGACAAGCTCCGCCAGGACCACGCCCTCGCCTACGCCTCCGACGCCAAGAAGGCGGGCATCGAGATCAAGGTGCAGGCCGGCACCTGGGAGGTCATCGAGCCCCGGATGCCCAAGGACGCCGTCCTCGCCGGCGGCGGCTCCCCGGCCGACCCGGACTTCGACCAGTACACCCTCCTCAAGTCCGACCTCGCGGGCGACGGCTTCAACAACATGGCCTGGTACGACAACCCCGCCGTCGACAAGGCCCTCGACGACGCCCGCCGCAGCGGCGACCGGGCGGTGCGCGGCGCCGCGTACGACACCGTCCAGCGCGAACTGGTGAAGAACCCCGGCTACACCTTCCTCACCCACATCGACCACCTGTACGTCGTCGACGACCGCTTCGGCTCCCTCACCACCCAGATCGAGCCGCACGACCACGGCCTCGCCTCCGGGCCCTGGTGGAACGTCGAGGACTGGCAGCCCCAGCAGTGACCGAGGCCACCGACGGCAGCCCCCGCACCGGGCGGGGGCTGCCCTGGGGGCCCATGGCGCGGCTCGCGGGCCGGCGCGTCCTCTTCGGCGTGCCGATCCTCTTCGCCGTCACCTTCGGCGTCTTCGCCATCGCCGCGGCCTCGCCCTTCGACCCGGTCAAGGCGTACGCCGGCACCGCCGGACTCACCGCCTCGCAGGAGAACCTCGACCAACTCCGCGCCAACCTCGGCGCGGACCAGCCCCTCACCGCCCGCTGGTGGGACTGGGTCACCGGCGCCCTCACCGGGGACCTCGGTGACTCCGCCGTGATGCGGCAACCCGTCGCCGACGTGATCACCGAACGCATCGGCTGGTCCGTCCTGCTCGCCGCCACCGCCTTCGCCCTCGCGATCCTGCTCGGCACCCTGCTCGGGGTCCTCGCAGCCCGCCGCCGCGGCGGCCTCGTCGACCGGGTCGTCACCTCCCTCGCGTACACCCTGGAAGCCGCCCCGCCGTTCTGGCTCGGCCTCCTCGCGATCTGGCTGTTCTCCCTGAAACTCGGCGCGCTCCCCGCCGGCGGCCTCACCGACACCGGGACGAACGTCATCACCGCCGGACAGGTCACCCACCACCTGATCCTGCCCGCACTGGTCCTCGCCGTCTCCCAACTCCCGTGGTTCGCCCTCTACGTCCGCCAAGGCGTGGGCGACGCCCTCGACGAGGACCCCGTGCGCGGCGCCCGCGCCCGCGGACTCGCGCCCAGGACCGTACTCGTCGGGCACGCGCTGCGCTCGGGCATGCTGCCCGTCCTCACCCTCGTGGGCTCGCGGGTCCCCGAACTCATCACCGGCGCCCTCCTCGTCGAGACCGTCTTCAGCTGGCCCGGCATCGCCGCGGCCACCGTCGAAGCCGCGACCTCCGTCGACTTCCCGCTGCTCGCCGCCCTCACCGTCCTCGCCACCGCCGCCGTGCTCCTCGGCAACCTCGTCGCCGACCTGCTGTACGGCCTCGCCGACCCGAGAGTGGGCTTCGATGGCTGACACCGCCCGCCCGCCCGCCACCCGCCACGACGGCCCGGGCGCCGAAGCCCCGACCTGGAGGTCCCGGGGCGGCACCCGACGCTCCACCCGCACCTGGCGACTGTGGTCCTCGGCCGTCATCGTCGCCGCCGTCGTCCTGGCGGTCCTCGTCGTGCCACCGCTCGTCCAACTCGACGAACAGGCCGTGAACCTCGCGGCCAAGCTCCAGCCGCCGTCCTGGGAACACCCCTTCGGCACCGACGACGTCGGCCGGGACCTGCTGCTGCGCTGCGTGTACGGACTGCGGGTCTCCCTGCTCGTCGGTCTGGTCGCCGCCCTGGTCGCCACCGTCATCGGCACCGCCGTGGGCACCGCCGCGGCCGTCTTCGGCGGCTGGGTCGACCGGCTCGTGATGCGGCTGGTGGACGCCTTCGCGTCCGTCCCGCACCTGCTGCTCGGCATCTTCATCGTCGCGATGTTCCGCCCCGGAGTCTGGCCCGTCGTCTTCTCCGTCGCCCTCACCCACTGGCTGTCCACCGCCCGGATCGTCCGCGCCGAAGTGCTGTCCCTGCGCTCCCGGCCGTACATCGACGCCGCCGTCTCCGGCGGTGCCTCCCGCCGTCGGGTCGCCGTGCGCCACCTGCTGCCGGGCGTCCTGCCCCAGGCCGGCCTCGCCGCCGTGCTCATGGTGCCGCACGCCATCTGGCACGAGTCAGCGCTCTCCTTCCTCGGCCTCGGCCTGCCCACCCACCAGGCCAGCCTGGGCACCCTCGTCCAGACCGCCCGCGGCTCCCTCCTCGCCGGTGACTGGTGGCCCACCCTCTTCCCCGGGCTCTTCATCATCGTTCCCACCCTCGCCATCGCCGGGCTCGCCGGAGTCTGGCGCGAACGCCTCAACCCCCGACGTCGATCGGAGCTGATGCTGTGAGCAGCACGGCGAAGGGCCCGCAGCCCGCGGCCGGCACCCCGGTCGAGGGGCGCGGCACACCCCCCGCTCCCGAGGCACCCGAGGCCGGCACGCCCCCCACCGGGGCACCGCTGCTCGCGGTGCGCGGGCTGTCCGTCCGCTTCCGCATGCGGGGCGGCAGCCAGGTGAGTGCCGTCAGCGACGCCGACTTCGACCTCCGGCGCGGCGAGTGCCTGGCCCTCGTCGGCGAAAGCGGCTGCGGCAAGTCCGTGCTCGCCTCCGCCCTCCTCGGACTCCTGCCCGCCAACGCCCAGACCGCCGGCACCGCCGTCCTCGACGGGGACGTCGACCTGCTCGCCGCGGACGAGGCCACCCTCGCCCGCCGGGTCCGCGGTCGCCGCGTCGGACTGGTCCCCCAGAGCCCCGCCGCGCACCTCACCCCGGTCCGCACGGTCCGCTCCCAACTGGAGGAGACGCTCCGCGAGGTCACCGGCACCCCGCGGTCCGCGCTGCGTGCCGCCGCCCGCGCCGCCGCCGTCCGCGCGGCCTTCCCGGAGGACCACCTCGACCGCTACCCGCACGAACTCTCCGGCGGACTCGCCCAACGCGCCGCCACCGCCCTCGCCCTGGTCGGTGACGCCCCGCTGCTGCTGGCCGACGAACCCACCACTGGCCTGGACCGCGAACTGGTGGACCGCACCGTCGACGAACTGCGCCGCCACATCGGCGACGAACGGGCCCTCCTCCTCATCACCCATGACCTCGCCGCCGCCCAACGCATCGCCGACCGGGTCGCCGTGATGTACGCGGGCCGCATCGTGGAGATCGCCGCGGCGCCCGACTTCTTCGGGGCACCCGGTCCGCGCCACCCCTACGCCCACGGGCTCCTCGACGCCCTGCCCGAGCGGGCGTTCACTGCCATCCCCGGGATGCCGCCGGAGCTCACCGCGCTGCCCGAGGGCTGTGCCTTCGCGGCCCGCTGCGACCGGGCCACCGACCGCTGCGGTGCCCGCCCCGCGTTCGACGGGGTCGCCTGCCACCACCCCCTGCCCCTACGGGCCGCCGCCGTGGAGGTACCCGGTGCTTGAACTCCGTTCCGTCGTCGCCGGATACGACCGGCGCGCACCGGTCGTCCGGGGAGTGACGCTGCACGTCGCCCCCGGCGCGTCGATCGGCCTGCTCGGCCCGAGCGGCTGCGGCAAGTCCACCCTCGCCCGGGTCGCCGCCCTGCTGCACCGCCCGTACGCGGGCCGGGTGACCCTCGAAGGCGAGCCGGTACGGGGCTGGCGCCACGGCGCCCCGCGCTCCCAACGCACCACGATCGGCGTGGTCTTCCAACAGCCGAGGCTCGCGGCGGACCCCCGCCTGACCCTCGCCGACCTCATCGCCGAACCGCTGCGCGCCACCGGCCGCGCCGCCGAGGCCGCCGACCGGATCGCCGAACTGGCCCGGACCGTGGGCCTCGGCCCGGACCTCCTCGGCCGCCGACCGCACGAGGTCAGTGACGGTCAGTTGCAACGGGCCTGTCTCGCCCGGGCCCTCGTCCTGCGGCCCCGCCTGCTGATCGCCGACGAGATGACCGCCATGCTGGACGCCTCCACCACCGCAGCCCTGGTCGCCGTGGTCGAGCAGTACCGGGCCGACTCGGGCGCCGCACTGCTGGCCGTGGGCCACGACCGCGTCCTGCTGGAACGCTGGTGCGAGCGCACCGTCACCTGGTCGGAGCTGACCCACGAGGAGCCGCGGCCCGCACCGCCCCGACCGCACGTCTGACCGGTGCGTCCCCCGTCAGGAGGAGGCCGGCTGCCCGGACGGGGGACGAGAGGCGCGTGACCCGGTCACGGGGGCCGCCACAGGGCCAGGATGCGGGCCATGCCCACACCTCGATTCCCCGCCCTCACCCGCTACGTCCTGCCCGCCGTCCTCACGGTGCAGGCCGTCCTGTTCACCGGCCCGGCCGCCCACGCCCAACAGCCCGTCGCCTGCGCCCCCACCGCCTGTGGCTCCGTCGTCATCGCACCGCTCTCCGCCGAACCGGCGAGCCCGGGCCCCTGCGCCAGCCCGGAGCCCGTCGTCTGCCAGATCCGTGCGCAGACCCCCGAGGAACGCGTCACGTCCCGGGACGTCCGGATGCGCTACCACGGGCTCCTCGTGGACATGGACCGCGAGGAGTGCGCGATGCGGGCACGGGGTGCCTCGGAGGAGGAGATCGCCCGACGGATGGTCGCGCTGCGCAACGACGCCAAGGAGATCACCCGCGCGGGCATGTCCCCGGAGCAGGTGCGGCGGTTGGAGGAGCGGAACGTCGCCAAGTACGGCAATCCGCTCGGCCCGACGGCGGACCAGCTGTACGCCAAGTACGGCTCCTGGGCGGAGGTCACCGAGGCCGCGACCCGGACGAGCGAGGCCGTCGACCAGGAACTCGGCCTGGAGTACCGGCCGTGTCCCTGCGCGTCGGCCCCAGCGGCTGCCTGACCCGCCCGAACGGGGTCAGCTGCGGACCGCGTACACGATCAGGTTGTCCACCGGATGGCCCTCGGCGTCGAACGCACCGTCACAGGTGACGAGCCGTAGGGCCCGTTCCGCGGTGGAGCCGTAGACCTTCTGGGTCGGGAACTCCTCCTTGCTCACCGTCTCCGTGCCGGTGACCCGGAAGTGGGCGTTCGCGCCCGCGGCGTTGCGCACGGTGATCCGGGCGCCCTCGCGGATGTCCTTGAGGTCCTTGAACACGGCGGGTCCGTGCCGGGTGGCGTTGTGCCCGATGATCACCGCGGGGCCGGGCGCACCCGGCACGGGCCGCCCCGTGTACCAGCCGGCCGTCATCCCCCGGTCCGCCGGGGGCACTTCGACGGTGCCGTCCTCGTTCAGCCCCAGGGGCATCAGCTCACTGGAGATGCCGAGGGACGGGACGGACACCCGGGTGGGGGCGGCGGGCGCCGCCGCCGTGCTGCCCGCAGGGGAACCGTCCGGCCGGTCGGTGCCGGAGGCCGCGGCGGAGGGGGTGGGAGCGGGGTCCGCACCCCGACCGGACGCTGCCGATGCGGGGGTGTCGGAGCCGCCGCAACCGGTGACGAGACCGGCCGAGGCGAGGGCGAGCAGGGTCATGCCGAGAGCGGTGGAACGCGGGTGCGAGATCACGGAGGTCCTCACGGGGGCTGCGGATGAGGAGACCGGCGCCCGGCCGGGGCCGGGCGGGCCGAACACAGGAGGTGGCGCCACCCGTGGGTCGGGCGGCGCCACCGGTGGATCAGACGGTCGGGCGCGCCGCCGTCACCCGGCGTCGCACGACGACCGCTCCGGCGCCGGCCAACAGCACCAGACCGGCCGCGGAACCGATGAGCGCGGGGGAGCCGCCCTGCTCGACGGGGCGTTCGCCCGCGGCGACCCCGCCCCGCGGCGTGACGGCCCGGTCGCCCTCGGCGAGGGACACCCTCGGGGTCTCACGGGAGGGCTGGGTGGGCGACGGCGACGGGGTCGCCGTACCGGCCGCGCCGCCCTCGCGCGCAGCGGCGGGCGCCGGGGACTCCTTGGGGGACAGGACCAGGGCGCCGCGGGACTTCTCGGGGGAGTCCGAGGCGACGGCGGCGGTCGGGGCGAGCACGGCGCCGACCGCGACGGTCAGCAGGGCGGCCCGACGCAGGATGGTGCGGTGGGACATGAACGGGTCTCCGTTTCAGCCGGGATGGGACCCGGCGGGGAACCGGTCACGACCGGCCCCGCCGGGCCTGTCCGCACAGGCTCGCCCGACCGTGTGAAGAACCTGTCAGATCGCTGTGCGGATCGGATCAGCCCTCCCGGACGCCCACCGGCTCCGCCGCGGAGCCCCCGGCCGGAATGCGCAGGGTGAACACCGAACCGACGTCCACCGTGCTCGACACGCTCACCGTTCCCCCGTGCGCCTCGGTCAGCCGTCGCACGATCGAGAGGCCCAACCCGCTGCCCCCCGTCCGGCGGTTACGGGACTTCTCGGCGCGCCAGAACCGGTCGAAGACGTACGGCAGTTGCTCCGCGGTGAGGCCCTCCCCGGTGTCGCTGACCTCCAACACCAGATCCCCTTCCGGCTCGCTCCGCGCCGCGCGGACGGTCACCTCCCCGCCCGACGGAGTGTGCCGGATCGCATTGGTGACGAGATTGCCCACGGCCTGCCGCAGCCGCACCGGGTCGACCACCGGATCGTCCAGAGCCCCGGCCCCCGCCAGCGGCGACCCGGTGGACGCGCGCACGGTCAGGGTGACCCCCGCGGCGTCCGCCCGGGCCTGGTGCGCCGCCGCGACCTGGACCAGCAACTCCGTGACGGGCACCGGCTCCGGATACAGACGCAGCGCCCCCGCATCGGCCTCCGCGAGGTCCTGGAGGTCGTCGATGATGTGCTGGAGCTGCACCGCCTCCTCCAGCAGCGAGGAGACGAGTGCCTTGTCCAGGTCGGCGATCCCGTCCTGGGCACCCTCCAACCACCCCCGGATGTTGCTCAACGGGGTCCGCAACTCGTGCGCGACGTCACTGACCATCACCTTGCGCTGTTCCTCCAAGCGGGTGCGGTGCGCCGCCATGTCGTTGAACGCCGCCGCGAGTCGTCCTATCTCGCTGTCCGCGGGCACCGGAACCGGCGTCCACCGGTCGCCGCCCGAACCGTCCTTCATCCGTTGCGCCGCACCCGTCAGCGCGTGCAGCGGACGCACCAGCCGCGTGCCCGCCACCACCGACACTCCGACGGTGAGCGCGAGGACGAGGGCGGCGGCACCCGCGATCTTCGCCGTGTTGCCCGGCGACAACTCGAACTTCGACGGGGTCCCCCCGTCCCGGTCCGTGATGAACAGCAACGCCTCGGGAGCCACATGGGAGGACAACTGCTCGCCCCGTGCCTGGTGCAGGCACAGGCCGATCGTCCGCTGGTCCAGGGAGGTGCGTGCCGTGCTCGGGTTCGGCGTGTTCGACCAGGTCAGGTCGAGGTCGACCTCCACCTGTGGCTGCCGCCGCCGGTCGAGGCAGGCATTGGTGAGGTCGTTGAGCGTGTCGAGCGCCGCACGCTCGGACGCGGTCGGGGCACTGAGGGCTCCCGTGTCGCACCCCTGACCGTCGTCCAGGAACACCCGGTCCGACGTGTCCGTGTGCGCACTGCGCTCCAGCCGCGGCCGTCCGCTGGGGCCGGTGACGAGGGTGACCGTCAGCCCGCGAGTGGCGTAACACTGGGCCTGACGCTCGGCGAGCACCCGCAGCCGGGTCCGGTCCGCCGTGGAGAGACGGAAGGGGCCGACGGCCCGGGGGTCGATCCGGTCGACCCCCGATTCGTCCGCGGAGCGGGACGAGCTCACCGCCGGACCGCGCGCCCCGCCGTTCGGCTTCGGCCGTTCCTCCGGGACCTCCGGGGCGAGGTCGACCCTCGGCGTCCGGCCCGGAACCACGGCTTGCGAGGGTGCCGGTTCGGGGCGGACCTTCGTGGGTCGGGGCGTCTGAGGCGTGATGGTCCTCCGGGTCGTCAGGTCTTCGGCCGACTCCCCGCCGGCGAGCGCCGACAGCGCGGTGTCCACGGCCAACGGGTTGACGGTCACGGTCGCCTGCGGTGGCAGATTCGGACGCACGGCCTGGGGGCTGGAGTCCGCGAACGGGGTGCGGTCCCCGTCGGTGAGGGTGATCCGGCGGCCGGTCCGCTGCGCCAGGTCGTCCACGGTGCGTTGGACGTCGTCCCAGTCGGGGTGGGTCGCCGCGTAGTCGAGCAGGGTGTTGTAGACACGGGTGTCGTCGGCGAGCAACTGCCCCTGTTCCTTCTTGATCGCACCCGAGGTGGTCTGCACGGCCAGCCATGCCGTCGCCGCCACCGAACACGCGGCCACCAGCGCCGACACGGCGAGGAACCGCCCCAACAGGCTCTTGCGCAGCGGTAGCCGCCGGGGCGCGGTGCTACCCACGGTGCCCGCTCCGGGGGCCACCGCGGCCCCGCTCCGGATCGGTGAGCTTGTATCCCACCCCGAAGACGGTGAGCAACCGCACCGGGCGCCGCGGCGAGCGTTCGATCTTCTTGCGGAGGTTCATCACATGGACGTCCACGGTGCGGGTGCTGATGTAGCGGTCGAAACCGTGGAGTTCCTCCAGGAGCCGCTGCCGGCTGAACACCCGGTCGGGTTCGGCGGCCATCGCGGCGAGCAACCGGAACTCCCCGGGGGTGCACTCGACCGCGACGCCGTCGATGCGCACCTCGTGGCGACCGGGGTCGACCGTGAGCGCCCCCACCCTCAGCGCGGGTTCCGGTTCCGGCGGCGGGCGGGGGGGCGCGGCGGCGGGGGGGGGGGATGCGGCGTGGTAGACTCCGGGCCCCCGGGGGGCCGCGCCCGGGGGGAGGGGGGGGGTGCCCGGGGTAAGG